>JAQYVR010000038.1 GCA_030145395.1 Desulfobacteria bacterium | reverse complement strand
AAGATATTAATATTATAAAATTTTCACTAATATTGTCATTGTTAACTTTTGGGTAAAAGTTAACCAATGGCTCAAAATTTTCAATAACAGTATCCTAAAACCTACAACAGTAGATTGTGGGGCTTGACTAAGGGAAATTTTCATGGACCCCCCGCAACGTTGAGAGCACTAGGTTTTTGAGATATCAGTGAACTTACATGATCACACGGCCAACTCGTTCAGAGACTAACCTTAGTACACTTCTTCCGACTGGATTTTAGATAAAGTATCTGCTTGACGCTTGTAGCTACCGCCTTCAAGGCGGTCGTCTATAAATAAGCTTGACTTCTTTATGGGACTATTATAGTCTCTATTCGTGACTATAATAGTCTTTCTGGGGCCTATAATGATTGATATAATCCACTTAGACATTGAGAAGGCTTTGGACGCTTTAGGAGAACTACTGACTGCTGAGGGCACAGAGTTCGGAATTGTAGTTTTGGGCGGAGCAGCGCTGAACCTCTTGGGAATCGTTGAACGTACAACTCGAGATGTCGACGTCCTCGCAATTACGTCATCCACTTTGGACACCGGACTACCATTGCTTACTCCTCCTGAGCCATTGCCTGAGCCACTCAAGCGCGCAATAGACAGAGTCGCGCGCGATTTTAGAATCCCTGAGGACTGGGTGGATGCTACTATGGGGTTAAAGTTGCAGACCGGCCTGCCGCCCGGGCTCGAGAGACGAATCCACTGGAGACGGTACGGAGGGTTGGTGGTGGGACTTGTTGACCGCTATGATCTCATTTTCTTTAAGCTCTATGCAGCAACAGACAGTGGCGGTCCAGCAAGCGTCCACTACCAAGACCACTGGCTCTGCGTCCCACCAGCCTAGAGTTGGACGAGGCAGCAACATGGGTGCGAAAACGAGATCCTTCAGGGGGTTTTTCGATAATCTTAGAGCAAGTAATGGAACGGCTTAGAACAGATGTTGACTAGAATAGCTGAATCACTGATTGAATCCTCTAGGCGAGCTGTCTGGCAACAGTGGCAGGCCGTAGGTGCCATGGTTTCCGGAACTCCCAGGGCAAAAGCGATCGTTGATCCTGAGGCCCTGATACTACTATCGCTGGGACTCAGAGACCATGAACGTCGTCTGTGGGATATGCTCGCTTGGTGGGCGGCGGTTGGTGCAAATTTGCTCAGTGTGCAGCGCATGAAAAACCTCGCAGTTAAGTATCCAGAGCCAATTCATCTCAGACTAACCGAATTCGCCAGACTTGCCCATGAGACGGGTGGTGATTTTCGCTGGAAATCACTGGCCATTTCTAGCACGGGGCAAATACCTCGAGTGGGAAGGAAGCGTGAAACGGACCCCCAACTACTAGAGCCGGCAGCCCTCATTCTCCGCATTCGAATGGGGATAGGTGTGGGGATTAAAGCAGATATGTTAAGCTTTTTGATGGGTATTGGAGGCGCGTGGGCAAGCGTGAAGGACATCTCCGTGGCAACGTACTATTCAAATCGTGCCATAAGACGAGCGGCTGACGAGTTGGTTGCGGCCAGATTTATGCACTCTAAAGCAGAAACTCCTACGAAATACCGCGTCTCACCAAAGCCTTGGACACAACTGCTCCAAATGAAGAAGCCACTCCCAAGTTGGCGCTATTGGCAAGCGGCCTTCGCCTTTGTTGCTCATTTCCTTGAGTATGTCGAAAAAGAAAAGTTTAAAGAGGCCTCGTATTTGGCAAGTACCCAAGCGCGGGATCTGTTTGAGCAGCATCGATCGGCCTTCAGTTGGAATAAGATCTCAGTCCCAGATCCAAAAGACTTCCGAGGAACAGAATACTTAAATGGATTTCATGATACAGTATTAAAGCTGGCAGAATGGCTCGAAGAAAGTGTTTAACTTGAGATCCCTCATTCCTTTTTTTAGCAGTACATAAGCGAACTTCTTCAGCAAAAGCTATCCCAGCTCTGGCCTGTCGCCTTTGGCCCCGCTGCCCTTGTCGGTAAAGACTAAGGCGCATTCGGCTGCCCCCAAGTTGTCAACTGGCAAATTGCGATCCTGGTCTCCTATACTCACCCGCGCTTATCCGATAAGCCTCACCATACTTCTCGCCTCCATTTGGTCGAGATGTCCTATCTTATTAATTGTGCTGTTAGTCAAGTTGTTGAGACTTTGATTTAGAGACGAAAAAATAAGACAGGAACCTCTTAAGATTCTGCCTACGGAAAACAAGCTGGAGCCAGTCTCATCAAACCTTGGTGAAATGACAAACCGACGCACGCCAACAAATTAAGCTTGCTTATTTTCCTAAAAATAGCTATTTTCTTGTCCAAGAAAATGGAGAGAATCAGGAAAATGCCGACAGAAAAAGAGATGATCGAACAGCTGCGGAGCGGTAAGGTTTCGCTGCCTCCGCTCTCTTTGCGCTTTCTGGAAGGTGACCCGAAGGCCAGGGGAAACCTCCGTTTCGATGCACTGGTTGAGGCATCATGGCGCGAAAGCTTAGCGAAGTTCGCCGTCGAATGCAAATCCCTTTCGACGCCCAAGGCGTTTCAGGATGGGCTCAATCTGCTGAAAACATCGTCGCTCCCCAAGGGCTACCGGCCCCTTCTGTTTCTGCCTTTCCTCAGTGAACGGCAATTGCAGGAACTGGAGCGGGAACGGATCAGCGGTATCGACCTGTGCGGCAACGGTGTGGTGGTCGTGCCGGGCATGTTTGCCGTATTCCGCAGCGGCGAGAAGAACCGCTTCTCTTCCTCTGCCCCGATCAAGAACATCTATCGGAAAAACAGTTCCATGGTGGGGCGGGTCTTTCTCCTCCGCTCCGGCTACGAAACCGTTCAGGAGATTTGCGCGGAGATTAACCGGCGAAATCTGCTGGTGAACCGTTGGAATAAGAGGCCCATGAGCTTGTCTACGGTATCCAAATCGTTGAAGACATTGGAAGAAGACTTGGTCGTCGAGCGCAATGGTATCATACGCCTATTACAACCTGACAAACTTCTGGAAAAACTGAGCGAAAACTATGTTCCCCCCAAAATCAAGGAGCGGGTCCGTCTCAAAGTCACGCAAGAGAATGGAACGATTCGGGAATTGTTACTGCAACAATCGGAGGCGTTGGGTTTGCCTCTTGTGGCTACAGGGACATCATCGGTTACGCAATTTGCAGTGATGCAACGCGGAGATCTGTTGTCAGTTTACTGCCCGCGTTTGGAGATGCTGCTTGGTCGGCTGTCCGGAAGTCAGTCGGATCGCTTCCCGAACCTCGAACTCGTAGAGACGGAGGATGAAACGGTTTACTTTGATGGCCGACAGGAGGGGAACTTCTGGTGGGCATCCCCTGTGCAGGTGTACCTGGAATTAATGGCAGGGGACAAGAGGGATCAGGAGACCGCCGAACAGGTGAAATCATACATCATTAAGAATCTTCAGACAGCGCAACAATGATCACAATACCCGACCTCCAAACATCGCTGCTCGACCTTCTCCATGAAATGGAAGGTACGGATGTCAAACTCATCATTGGTGATTTTTGGGATAGAAGTCTGGGTCAATCAGAAAAAAACAACTAGTTTTGCAACTAGTAATCCAAAGAAAAAAGGTTAGCATTTCTGCTAACCTATTGATATCATTGGTCGGGACGAGAGGATTTGAACCTCCGACCCCCTGAACCCCATTCAGGTGCGCTAGCCAGACTGCGCCACGTCCCGACAGGTCTGAAACCTAACACCATCCGGGCACTGAGTCAAGCAACCAGTGGGCCCTAGACAGT
>JAQYVR010000034.1 GCA_030145395.1 Desulfobacteria bacterium | reverse complement strand
GCCGGAGCTACGGGGCAGGCGGGGCAAGCAGGATCAACCGGATTAAAGGCCCACCCTAAGTCAGAGGCTTTCTCAATCCAACGAACTGAATAACTCTTCCAACAGATTAGCAGCACCCAACTCTTCAGCCCACTTTTTCAGATAGTCACGGTCAAGGGCATCCCTCTGAACCTTGGCAACGCTAACGGCATCTCTGAATTGCCTTTCCGACTGTCCCATTTTTGACCACTCCAGCTTGGCAAGAATAATGTCCTCCGCCGATGTGAACCAGCGGCGTCGGCCCAAGAACTCAACCTGCTGCCGCCTTTGAAACTCCTCCTTGCTAAATGGACGCTCTTTGCGAAGGACCAGGTCAACCTTAAACCCCGTAGGCATGTGAACGATGTTCAGCATTCGATTGCCCGCAAAGGCCTCCTTTGCAGCATCCGAATCTGCATAGAAATCCTCGCCAAGCCCGTTGACAAATCGAAGTAGGCGATCAAGATCGGCTTCGATAACGACGTCTGCATCCTGGGTCACCCGGGGCACCCCATGGACGTTGCTCGCAAATGATCCCGTTATCATATATTGTATGCCACACTCGTCGAAGTGGCTGAGCACAACCTGCAAGGCCTCTTCAGGGATCATGGCAGAGTATCCTTTACTTCGGCATAAGCGGACAGAAAGAGGTCTTCTCCCAACATAAGCCTTATGACTGCAAGTCTGACCTGATCTTCACTATATTCGGGATGTCGCCCGCGTACACCTTCCCTTAGAAGCTTCCTTGAAGTCTGTGCAAGACTGACAGCGGCCTCCAGCCGCTTTTCAGGGCCCATGCGCCTGAAAACCTCAATCTGGATTTCCTCTGCATATGGTGTGGTATCGAGTGGTCTCATGTTAAACTCCAAAAATGGGGGACGCCCTTCCACCCATTCTTACCCATTTCAGCTCAAAGCTGTTTTGGGTAAATCTTCTCACCCGCCTTTGCTGAAAGCTTCGGCGCGGGAACCCCTCCTTCGCTGAAAGCTTCCGCCTACGCTAAAGCTATGGCCGGACAAGACGGCGCGGGAACCCCGCCTTCGCTCAAGGCTTCCGGCTACGCCCTTTGGGGCTACGACGGACAAGTCGGCGGAACAAGCGGGACAATCCGGCACTCCCCCCTGCCCTTCCGGCGGGCTTGCCCGCCATTTGCTCTCTGGATTGTTTACCCGCCCTGCCCTTGGCGGGTTAACCCGCCCTTCTTCTCTGGCCGGTAAAGATCAGGATTAACTTCCTGCTATTCTTTAATAATTTAGTGTTGGCTGCTTACCACGAACCGGCATCAAAGTAAATGCCAAAGTCCTGCTTCGTTGTTCCGTTTGCTTTCTCGTAACATGGCACCATGACAGATCCGGTCACCCCAGGGCCTTTTTCAAGAAATATCTAATGTATTGTTAATACGCTGAAAATTGGCACGGGAACGCATCGACCGACCCCAAATCCTCGTATTGTTCTTGCCGGATTACTGAAGTTTGCTACGTATTCTGTCGGCAAAAAAATAGTGTTGCTTCTGAACCAACCTGCAAAGACTGGAAGAATAGTAAGGAAAACCGGAGGATATCCATGACATTTGGAAATTTAACCTCGGTGAACATGGACGAGCCCAGCGAAGATGGTGCAACCAAGTCAAGGCGTACTTATGTGGGGAATACTGTGGGGAAAAGGCTTCCATCGGAAATGAAAAAGGGCCTCAGCATTTCGCTGAAACCCTCGTGGGTTCTTTGGTAGCGGGGAAAGGATTCGAACCTTTGACCTTCGGGTTATGAGTCCCTGTAAGGCTTTCCGCCGCCCATTATTCGCAAACCCTTGATACGCGGGCTTTTCCTCTTATTTCGGTCTCTTAAAACTCGGCACGCGTCAAATACAATACATGAAATAGCTGCAATAATTGCAATAGCTGCAAACAAAAACAGCACAAATACGTCACGCTCCACCAGGCGGATGAAGAACCTGGCCGCATCAAATTCGTCCTCCAATTCCCTACCCTGCCCTCCTGCGTCTCCAAACCACGAAAAGACCACATCAACCACCTCGCCCCAGGCGGCTAGACGAATCTATTAGTGCCGAAGGCGTGATTTACGAGTCTTTCTGTTAATTCAATAAGTTATGGAAATCAAAACCAGTTTTTGCGAGTTTTTGCGAGTTCCTGTACAGTCATGGCCGCATAATCGCATATATGCGGCAGCACCTTCCTGCCCTTAAATGTAAGCTGCCGCCTGTTCTATCGCACCACTCTTCGCCTTCCGCTCATCCCGATTCGTATCTCTCCTCGGAGGAACTCAAAAAGACCCCGTCCTTGCAGTTAAGTCTTCTGACATCAGTACAATAGATGGACTTCTTTGGCCCCAAAATCCTTCAAGATTCGCCAAAAATCATAAATCTGATGTGGTCACGATAGGAGAATCACATCGAAAGGCCCACCGGCGAGCTACACTTTTCTCCTGAAGATACCTGTCCAAGCGGGGCAAGGGCCTTTTTCTTCGTTTTTTCTTGATATGTACTATATGTTGTGGTTTATGGTAGCCTATTTATGCTATATAAAGGACAAGCAGAAAAAAATCTTCCTCCTGCTGCCACGATCGTCTGTCAGTGGGATGAAGCAGCCCCTATCAGCCGGTTCTGCTTGGGGGCGGCGCCCCCCTAATCATTTCAAACGGGTGTCAATGTGGAACTCAGAGCGAGAGACAACGGACGGAGACGTTTGGGATTTGATCCAAGGGGGTTTTCTGATACTAGCCACGTGCCGGAAAGACAGACCAGCCCGGGTCGGGAGAGTGGTCCGGGCTGGAGGAGTGGCATGCGGCGAAGGAGAGGACGTTTGAGAAATTTCATCCTGAATCATTATTATGCCCACCAGTTTGTGATTTAAGTCCTTGTAATATTAACCAGCATCACAACGGAGCAAAATTGTGGACAAGAAATACTTTAGTCCCACAAGTTCCCAGATTGTGTGTATCTTGGATGTGGTTCAATTCCCAGAGTAAGACAAACGTAAACTGTTACCAAAAAATGGCATTTTGTTTCTCATAGGTTAGTATTTAGTTTACCCATGTTGGTTTTGTTTTTTTCTGTAGATGAGTTAACTATTCGAAAACTCACGGAGTTTTATTTTGTCCTTCTTGATAAATTTGGCACGATGGTTGCTGGGTGTCTCTATATCAATATATAGGTCAGTCGATCCGCAGCCACCATACTTGATAGACATCTGCAATAGGTTGCATATCTAGCGAGGAATCTCTGCAATGACCGAAGGTAAAGATGAGACTGAACGAAGAAAACACAAGCGATACCGGGTCCACGATGAGGCATTTGCCGCGCTCGGACCGCATTCTACGAAAATCGGTCAAATCATAGATGTAAGCATGGGTGGGGTTGCGTTTGGTTATATTGCTGGCAAAGAGCCCCCAGACACATCATTTGAATTAGGTATATTATTCGCCGAAGATAGTTTCCATTTGACGAAGATACCGTTTAAAACTATTTCGGATCAAGAAGCCAAAGAAGTCCCTTTCAGTACTTTAACCATGAGGCGTTGTGGTCTGCAATACGGGAAGTTGACGCCCAGCCAGATATCTCAGCTGCAACATTTCATGCGAAACTGCACCACAGGTGAGGTCTAGGTAACCCACTCTGCCCCCAAGTACAAACCCATCTGAATCTCCACCAGATGTTCCAAAGGTCCCCCCACGCCCACGGATCACGGCTCGCCACGGTTTGTATAGCCATATTAAGGCCCGTGTTAGCTCTTCAATCTCAAAAGACTTTTAGCCAAAATATTCTAGTAACCCCTCACACCCATCCCTGCTTATGCAACACCCTAACAAGGTATAACTCCCGAAAGTGACAGGCAATGTTGTGCCCAGGGATGACTTCGCTGTTTTTTTGAGGGGAACAGCTTATTTTGTTTGTATTTTCTTGACGGCCCGCTGCTGACGGATTAGCCATGCCCCCGCTCCCGCTCGCTCGACGCTGAGACCTCCCGGTCAAACAGATCTGCATTGAACAGACCGGGCAGAGGGAGATTTCTTTGCCATTTTATACCCCCATAGTAGCATCTAATAGCAGGTGCTGATCTATCAGGCCTCTGTCGTCAGCATAGTGCGTTGGGTAAGACAGGTCACATCTTTGGCAAAAAAATATCCCCTGAAGAAAAGACCTGTGTCAAAAATCCCTTGACGAGGGGCATCTACGGAGTCTAATTTGAAGAAGTTTGGGCAGATATCGGCAATCTGTGCCGCTACTGATACCCACCTGGATGCGCCTACACTCAGCAAGGCATGGGAGGAGAGCAACCTATGCAACAAGATACGGGGATGCCACGAAGAATTTTGGTTGTGGATAATGACGAAAAACTGCTGTTGGCTGTCCAAGAATGGCTGGAAGGCTATGATTATCAGGTCAAAACCGTTGCGACAGGCCTTGATGCGCTTCGACTGATGCGCTCACAAACTTTCGATGTCCTTATCACAGACATAGTCATGCCCGACATCAGCGGCATAGGCCTGATAGAAATTAGCCGGAGAGAGTTTCCCGGGTTAATGACAATTGCTATCACAGGCTATGCCGAAAAGGTAAAAAATCTTACTTTAGAAAGGTCACCTGATTATTTTTTGGAAAAACCTTTTAAATCGCATGAGTTGTTAGAAGCTTTAGAATCTGTTTTGGCTAAAGGATAGGGAAAGACCCGTCTTTCTGAGCGAACATGGACATATGTGATCGCATTCTCATTGGAAACAGCGCTGCTATGCAACGTGTTAAGGAGCTGACCCGCTCTGTTGCCAAGAGCGATTTGAACGTTGTCATCTGCGGTGAAAGCGGTGTTGGCAAGGAACTGGTGGCTCAGGCGCTGCACCTTTCTTCCAGTCGAAGGAACCATCCTTTTATCAAAGTCAATTGTGCCGCTATTCCCAGAGAGCTCCTTGAAAGCGAGCTGTTTGGTTATGAAAGAGGGGCTTTTACTGGGGCAGACAGGACGAAGAAGGGGAAGTTCGAACTAGCTCACAAAGGGACTATTCTGTTAGACGAGATTGGCGACATGCCCCTTGAACTGCAGCCCAAGATGCTTCAAGTCTTACAAGATTTTCAGTTTTCGCGCCTGGGCGGAAAAAAGGATGTCACCGTCGACTGTTGGGTCCTGGCCGCAAGCAACCAGGATCTTGAACAAGCCGTTTCATCAGGCCGATTTCGAGAAGATCTGTACTATCGGCTAAA
>JAQYVR010000030.1 GCA_030145395.1 Desulfobacteria bacterium | reverse complement strand
GGAGGAGTCTATTCTTGACCATTTTGCAAGCTTTCTTGGCGAAGCGAAGCGCAAAAAGTCAAACTGTTTGAGGGCCTTAAGCCCGAGTTTTTGAATTTTGCGGGGCGAGCCGTAGAACGCTCAAAATGGGCAAACAAACGACGGCAGAAGCCACAAGAGCCATACCAATCGGAACGTTATTCTGACAACCACTATAGAGCGGTTCTCATGAATATGTCCCATTTTGAACTATTTGAAAACTGCCGCAAACAGAACATACTTATGAGAATTAATATAACCGGAACAAATGGTTGGGTAATATGTGGCTACTGGCGGCTCCAGGGCTTTGAGATTCCCCGTACCTCTTGATATCTGGATAGAATTATATTGCGTGGAAATTCGGCACTCGAAAAGTAGGTAAGGGTCGTTTCCAGGAAGCGTTCCTTGAGACCTTTGAAAACCTGGTCTTTTTCTGTTTCTTGAATGAACTGGCGGGACTTCTCATAACAATAGGTGACCTTCTCTCCCACTGCCTTTCGAATGGCATCAAACGAAGGATTTTCCGAATCCGCGCTTTCCAAGCATTCTGCGTTCACGGGAACGTCTATACGGACCTCAAAACCGACCAGCCATCTGTCCCCAGCCACCCGCAAGGACAAGGCCGTTCTCAAGCTCCAGCTTATCAATCAGTTTTTCTTCCATGGCTTAGTCACTCATCCCTTCCTTCTTTTCGACGCAACTGTGAAGAGACGCTTTTGCCCCAATAGATGGCTGCGTTCCTCTTCGTCAAAGAGCGAGACAATACCAAACTCGCCATCATATCCCGGGGCAATATGAACCTGTTTGCTTCGCATTCGCTTAATCGCCTCGGCAAGCAAAGGGGGCCCATACTGCTCAAGGGCATCTAAAGGAACCCTTCTGAGGATCTCGAATTCAGGGCCGAGCCTTTCAATAAGCACGCGGTAAGCCTCGGCCACTTTCTTGCTCTTGGGTCCGACCTGGAAGACCTCGGACAGAATGTCAGTCAGGGGAAGAAGGCTCGTGTAGGGATGTGACGTCTTTGGTTTTTCACCGGCTTTTCGGTCAGCCAACTCTTCTACGCGATACAGAACGCCAATAGTCACCGGCTTACCACAGACGGGACATCGCCCCTTGTTTTCCGTGGTTTCAAGAGGCGAAAGCCTCGCCCCGCATTTTCGGTGGCCGTCGAAGTGGTACTTTCCTTCCTCAGCAAAGTACTCGAGCGTTCCCAGAAAACGCTTTGGGTCACCCGATCTGAGGGCATCTCTCATAGCAAAATAAGAAAGCTCTGTGTCGAAGAGATTTGACTCCCTCCCGAGATTCCCGGGAGAATGGGCATCAGAGTTGGAGACCAGGGTTAGGCCGTCTAAAGACGAGACCCGCCAGTTCATGGCAGGATCCGAAGAAAGGCCGGTCTCAGCGGCAAAGATTTGGGGAGTGAGATCCTCGAAGCATTCTTCAATGGAGTCAAACCCTGATTTGGAGCCAAGCACCGAAAACCATGGCGTCCAGATATGAGCCGGGATCAGAAAGGCATCTTCAGACGTTTCAAGGACGATTTCCAACAACCTTTTACAGTCGAGTCCCAAGATCGGTCTTCCGTCAGAGGCTATATTGCCGATCCGGTCGAGCTTCCGGTTAAGTTCTTCTGCAACCTCAAGCCTTGGAGCAAAGACAACATTGTGAACCTTCCGGGTCTTTCCATCCTTCTTGTAAATACTACTGATTTCCCCACTCAGGATGAACCGGACAGGGCCTCGGCAGCTGGTCGGCACCATTTCAGCTGTCTGTGCTGCATGTTCCGGCCTCAGGCTAAAGAGGCCGTCTTCTGCCGGTTCGAGCTTCTGGGATAACTCTGAAAACCACTGGGGGTGCGTAAAATCGCCGGTGCCAATCGCCGTGATCCCTTTCAGCTGGGCCCAGAGGTTCAGGTTCTCCAGATTAAGGTTTTTGGCGGTTGCCCTTGAAAGGTAGGAATGGATGTGGAGATCAGCTATGAATTCCATTTAACAAATGCGCGGCAGCTGCTCTCCGGCCAGCATGTCAATTATACGGGTGCCTCCGACGCCCGTCTTCATGAAGACCCGCCGGCGGTCTTCGGGAACCACACTTCCGATGATAGCCGATTCACCTCCGTAACGATGAGCCTTCATACAACCCAAGACCTTGTCTGCATCCTCAGGTCCGACAATGGCAATCAACTTCCCCTCGTTGGCAATGTAAAGGGGGTCAAGGCCGAGGATCTCACAGGCCCCAAGAACGCTTTCACTCAACGGAATCTGGTCTTCAAAGAGTTCAATGCCCACGTTCGACTGGATGGCTATCTCATTCAGGCTGGTAGCAAGCCCCCCGCGAGTGGGATCCCGCATAACATGGATCTGGTCGCTTATCGACATCATTTCTTCCACTAATCCATTTAAGGGCGCGGAATCGCTTTCAACAGGGGCCTCAAAAGAAAGGCCTCCACGCTTGGAAAGGATGGTCACCCCATGGTCCCCCATCGTGCCACTGACCAAAATCGTGTCTCCAACCTGAGCGTTCTTCCCCGAAATGTCAGTATTCCCCTTTATGACACCAATCCCAGACGTGTTAATAAAGATCTTGTCGACGCCACCACGATTCACGACCTTGGTGTCGCCAGTAATGATCTCCACACCGGCTTCCTCGGCTGCCTGTTTCATCGATGCCACAATACGGTTGAGATCGGCCATGGGAAACCCTTCCTCAATAATGAAACCCGCGCTTAGAAAGAGTGGCACTGCGCCCCGCATGGTCACATCGTTCACCGTACCGTTGACAGCCAGACAACCTATGTCACCGCCCGGGAAAAAAATGGGATCCACTGTGTAGGAATCCGTAGAGAAGGCAAACTTCTGATCTCCAATTTCAAAGACCGTGCTGTCGTCTAGCCCTTCAAGGAGCGCATTTTTGAACTGAGGTAGAAACACACTCTTGACCAATTCATGGGAGGCTCTCCCCCCACTGCCATGATCCAACGTAATCGTATCTTCTTTTTTCATAACAAATGCTCCAGACAAAAATTGGGGTCTACTTAATCCTTAGAACTTTATCTCCGGGACCGCTTGTCTCTCCTCGGGCACTTCAAAGAAAGTAGCTCTTTCAAATCCAAACATCCCGGCTATCAGGTTAGTCGGAAAGCTACGAATCTTCGTATTATAAACCCTTACCGCCTCATTAAAGCGGCGCCTCTCCACCGCAATCCTGTTTTCAGTCCCTGCCAGTTCGTCCTGAAGACGGATAAAATTGGTGTTTGCCTTAAGATCAGGGTACCTCTCCACCACGACCAGGAGTCGGCCCAGGGCCGAAGAGAGCTGATTGTTGGCCGCGATCTTTTCACTGATAGGCCCAGCGCGGGCCACCTTGGAGCGCGCTTCGGTCACTTTCAGGAAAACATCCTTTTCGTGCGCAGCATATCCCTTGACGGTTTCAACATAGTTGGGGATCAAGTCGTACCGGCGCTGCAGTTGATTCTCGACTTGTGCCCAAGCCCCCTTAATCCCCTCGTCCATCTGAACAAGGCTGTTGTAAGTCCCCTTCAGATATGAATACGGAATCAAGACGACAAGCAGAACAACCCCTATCACGATGAGCGCGGTTTTTTGTCCTCGTGTCATTTTGCCTCCTGTTGTACTTGGTCAAAACCCACCTTAACCTCGCGCTGTTTCACTCAATCTCAAGTTGATACATCTTCTCTGTCCAATGTGTCTACAATTTTCCAGAGCTTTTGCACCTCCTTGAGATAAGCTTTGAATAGGCCAGTCACTTCCGGACGACCCGCCCTGCTCTTTTTTGCTGTAATATCAAGGAGTTTGGCAAAAAGGTCCATGTCCAGACCAAAAGTTTGACAAACCTGTTCGATGACCTCACGCCTTTGATGGGGAAGCTCCTTTCCTCTCAGATGAAGCAGTGCGCCAAAGATTGCAACCAACGCGCCCAAAGACCCTTCCATAACCTGCCGCAGGTCTTTTCCCTTGCCCTGGGTTTCCAGGAAAGCCTCCCTCAAAAGGAGTAGCTTCCCCTTCACTTCCCTTTCACATTGCAGTCTTAAGAAATCTCGATCAAAAGAAAGATCCTTCAGGATATCCTCGCCATAAACGAGTTTGTAATTATTCTGAAAGTTTAGATATTCAATTGGAAAGACATCCAATGACGTCTTTATATATGCTTCAGTCAGAAACAGGGGTGTGGCCACATTCTGTTTTTTCCACTTGGCAATTAAGCCAAAGGCCCGGTCAATGAAATCAATTCCACCTTCAGAAAGCACCATCATAAAATTGATGTCTGACTTTCCGACAATGTAGTCGCCGCTTGCCGCGCTTCCGTAGAGTATAATGGAAATCAGGTCCTCGCCAAACAGACCCTTGTAATCGTCGATGATACCGGGAAATATCTCCTCCGGGTTTTTCGGAACCTTGGACATGAAGAGTCCTCCCTTTCTGGAATGCGGGAATGTTCTCAAGCCGTCAGGCGCAATGTGGATTCCGGAATCACCAACAAAGTATTTCGAAATCCCTGCAACCCGGGGTTCTGAATTTTGGCCAGTGAATTGAAAGTAAGCTCCATTCCGAATGCCGCCTTCTGCACTCTGCTAAAAGCCGCCGCCAGCTCCGCCACCTCCACTCAAGCCGCCGCCAAATCCACCAAATCCACCACCAAATCCACCAAAGCTGCCACCAAACCCACCGCGACCGTAGCCTCCTCCCATGCCTCTCCCCATGGACATCAGGAGTAGAAGCGGCAGGAGTCCCCCTCTCCGCCTCCCCATGGAAAAGAGGACTAACAGAATAAGACCCATGAACAGCAGGCCCGAGAGGCCTGAGCGCCTTTTTGCCGCCCGCCTTAACGGCACCTGTCCGGTCAGATTGACCCCTGAATCTTTGGCAATGATGCTGGCGACAGCCACGGTGCCGTTCAGAAGACCTTCCCCGAAACGATCCTCTCTCAAAAATGGCACTATGTACTGGTCGCGTATCTCGCCAGCTAAGCCATCAGGGATAAGGCCTTCCATGCCGTAACCCGTTTCGATGCGCATCTTGCGCTCTTTGACCGTGACAAATATAAGGACCCCTCTATCTTCCCCCTTTTTCCCAATGCCCCATGCGGCATACAAGCGGTTGGCATACTCGTTGTAGTCCTCCCCTCCAATATCCGGCATGGTAACGACGACCAGAGGGACATCCGTCTTGTTCAGAAGTTCCCCCGTTACTCGTACTAACTTCTGTTCATGCTGGGGCGAAATGACATTGGCAAAATCATTGATAAGCCCTTGTTGCCTTGGAAATGAATCAGCGGCATGATTCAGAGTTGGGCATGCGAGTGTAAAAAAAAGGACGGTTACAAGGCAAAACGCATCCTTTACTTTTGAACCGCAACAGCGAGCGCTGACCCCGCCGGCTCTGCCTGACGGCAGTGCTTTGCGGGCTGCGGGGTTAGCGAGCGAATCTAAGAATAGCATACTTCCTTACGGTCGAAGATTCCCTGCAGCTTGTCGGAGCACAGCGGACTTGTCCGCCGGAATTGTGGCGGAGATCCCGTCTTGACGGGGCTGCAGGGCTCTTCCATACTTTCGATTTGTGGTCATTTTAGCCAAAGGGTGGGACACTGAAGTGCAACAGCAAGTTCACTCTCTGTCCCTATTTTCCCGGATCTGCCAGGGTCTATCGAGGCTGCAGGGAATCTGCAATCTTCTCAAGAACATTGTATGATAGCACATTCAATCTTCGAAAAAAACCTCTAAAGGCCCCTCCGCACTTGATGGGGAAACCTTTGGGCCACCCACGAAGTCCTCCCAATGGTAAACTGAGCCGCCGATACCGTCATAAAATTGACCTTTCTGGGCCGCCATTTTGCAGCCCAAGCACATCTATTTGAAATACTTGATGAATATATCATCGGGCAAGTTGGCATGGACTTTGCTGAAGTCACATTAAAGACAGGCAAAAATGAAATTCGAGGCAAGTTTTTCCGCAAATAATTGTAAACTTCCATACAGTAGCTGCGAAGCACTGCCGTCAGGCAGAACATTCCCTGCAGCTTGTCGGAGCACAGCAGACTTGTCCGCCGGAATTGTGGCGGAGATCCCGTCTTGACGGGGCTGCAGAGAGCTTCAATAAAGGATTTTCGACCCATGACTGAACCGTTGAATATACTGGTTGTTGATGATGAAGAAGTGATCCTCCAAGTCTTCATGGATTTCTTTCAAAAAATAGGCACCCATTCGATCTTGACTGCTCAAGATGGTGCGGAAGCCCTTGAAATGTTTGGGAAGGAGAAGATCGATTTTTGCTTTACAGACCTTCATATGCCTGGCATGGACGGAATAGAGTTCACCGGGAAGATTCACGAACTCGACAACACCTTGCCCGTCGTTGTAATGACCGGATATCCGTCTATGGATAATGCAATAGCTACTCTTAAACATGGGGTGGTCGACTTCTTGGTCAAACCGTTTCATATTGGTGACATAGAATTGACTATCAAGCGGGCTTTGGAACAAAAGGCACTCTTTGTTGAAAACATGCTTTTGAAGGAAGAGGTCAAAGGGAAGGAACGTATCGACCGACTGAATAGAGAGCTATCTGAAAAAGTCAGAGACCTCAACATATTGAACATGATTCTGAGGAGGGTAGACTGGGTCACAAGTAGTTCAGACCTATTCGAACTGATTGTTAACCTGTCTGCAGATATAACCAATTGCGATGAAGTTCTTTTCCACGTGATGGACGAGACCTTGGAAAAACCAATCCCCATCGCATCTTTTCAGAAGAAATCCCAACCTGACTGCGATACCGGCACTGGCCGAAAGGTCAATGAAGACTTCCCGGCCAGTAGTAGCAATGGTGCCGTGGCAGAACTCCTTGCAAAAAAGATTTCAGGGGGTGTCCCGTTGCTTGTTGACGGAGGTTATGACAAAGCGCTTTTGGATGCAAATATCCGTTCGCTGGTTGCCATCCCTTTCAAGATTCGAAAGAGGCTATTTGGCATGCTGGTCGCCATTGACAGGAATGGATCGGTTCCTTTTACTGAAAAGGACCTCTACTATTTGAATTTCTTGGCTGAGAGGGCGACGTTTGTCATAGAAAATGTAGCCCTGTATGAAAACATCTATGAAAACCTCTTCGCTACTCTGTATGCCTTCGTCGAGGCGATCGAGGTAAGAGACCCTTACACCAAGCAGCATTCGAGTCGGGTGACCGATTTTGCAGTGGGCATAGGAAAGGAGATGGGCTGCTCTGACGAGCAACTCGACCTACTAAGTTTTTCCGGGCATTTACATGATATCGGGAAGCTGGCCATTGCAGATAGTATTTTGCTGAAACCCGGGCCTTTGACTAAGGAAGAATTCAAAGAGATTATGAAGCATCCCGTCGTTGGGGCCAATATCGTTGGCAACCTGGGCCTTCTGACGGGGGAGCAGCAAATCATCTTACATCACCACGAAAGATGGAACGGGGGGGGATATCCAGATGGTCTAAAGGGTGAGTCCATCCCCTTTCTGTCCAGGATCCTTGCCGTAGCAGATGTTTATGATGCAATGGCCTCCGACCGTGCATACCGAAAGAGGCTTCTTGAGGAAGTTGTACTCAAGACGATCACGCAGGGTGCTGGCATCGATTTTGACCGAGAAGTCGTTGAGGCATTTCTGTCGCTGCACGAAAGGGACAAACTGGGACCCAAGCACGAGGCGCCTGGCTCCGATGCGTCCTGTAACGAGTGCAGACTCGGGCCATAAACTTCTCGTTATGATTTTTGACACACCCCTGCCAGCAGCACCCAGCGCAACACTTCAAAGCTTCCCCCCTGGATTCATGTCCTCCGTTATGGGGTTCACACCCAATTTTAAAGATGGTATAAGGGCCAGATGTTCCGTTCGGGCGGGGGAGATATCATGTTTCTCAGATTTGGGGGCTTTGCCCCAAACGGATGAGGACAAAGCCTGTGTTCATATTGAGGCAATCGATAAGAAGTCTGCCTTTTGGTGCGGCCTCGCTTAATGTTAAGCCTTAACAGGTTGTTGCCCAAACATGAATTCCTTTGAGCGGTCATTAAAACGTTTTTTGCTAATAAATCTTCTCGAAGCAGAAGATCAGCGATTTGAACTGTTTGAGCCCGCAGGGCGAGTTTAGCGCAAAGCTTCACTACGTGCCAAATCGCCTGGAGCAAGCCTTAGATTTATCAAAAAACGTCTTAGACAAGGCGCAACCATGAAAGGGGGAAAGAGATCGCAAATGAGTAACCGCCAAAAAACCTCCAGAGAGTTGATTGGCCCATCAGAATCGTCAAACGAGCGGATGCTGTTGAGAAAGCTTGCTGATAACGATTATGGCCTCTATCTGCTTCGAGTCATCGAGGGAATAGCCCACAACCTCAGTGGTCCGCTTCAAGTGCTTTATATTCGATCTGAGCAACTGGAGCAGAATCTTGACCAATTGCTGGGTGCTACGCAATCCCGAGAGTCGACCGAAGTCGACAAATTGGCAGCCCGTATGGAGGAGAGGATCCGAACGATCTCAGAGAGTCTCGATGATTTGAATGACCAGATAAGGCACCTAACAAGTAATTCGATCATTGAAAAACGCTCTAACATTGAGGGTGTTAAGATCAATGAGGTGATAGAAGACTCCCTTTTTCTCCTCAATGCCGACATGTTTTTCAAGCACAACGTGAAAAAGAACCTTAACCTGGGAGACGGTCTTCCAGTGCTGAAAGGGCGAAGAACGGATTTCTCCATTATCATTTTGAACATTGTCCAGAATGCATTGGAGGCAATGGTCGATGCCCCGGACAAACAACTCGCCGTTGAAACATCCAGCCAAGAGAATAAGGTGATCATCAGGATTCAGGATACAGGCGGCGGTGTACGTGAGCAAGACCGTGAACACATATACGGTGCTTTCTTTACAACCAAAAAAGATACAGGGCGCAATGGCGAGATTGACGAACATGCGGGCCTCGGCCTTTCACTCGTGTCTCTTTTGCTTGAAGACTACAATGGAACCGTTGCATGTGAGAGCGTTCCCGGGAAAACCACCTTTACCATCCAAATCCCCTGCATAGTCGACCCGTCGGACGGATAGACATTGCCGGCAATCGGGTAGCGGTGCGTTGATTGAAGCTCCCTGCAGCCCCATCAAGACGGGATCTCCGCCACAATTCCGGCGGACAAGTCCGCTGTGCTCCGACAAGCTGCAGGGCATGTTCTGCCTTGCGGCAGTGCTTCGCGCCGACTGTAAGGAATTTTACAATTTTCAGATTACCTGTGAAACTTCACAGATACTTTAATGAGGTAACCTCTTGCATCACGCTGCAGCCATTTTCGCTCTGGGTGTAAGGGATGCCAGAATCAAGCTGATTGTTGAGTACGGACATGCCTTCTATAGACTTATCAGACTTAGACTTCAGGCGCTTCAGCGCGTTGGTTTATAAACAATGTGGCATCAATCTGCATCATCGGAAGAAGGAACTAGTCCGGGCCCGACTAGGCAAACGGCTCCGCAAGGCAGGTTTTGAAGATTTCACAACTTACTACAAGTACTTGACGCTAGAGGACAGCGGGGATGAGTTGGTGAAGATGTTGGATGCTATTTCCACCAACTTGACCAGCTTTTTTCGAGAAGAAAAACACTTTGATTTTTTGAAGAAGGCGGTCATTCCGACCTACGCTGCGGACAAAAACGCATCAGGGTTTCACAAAGTCCGATTCTGGAGCGCAGGATGTTCAAGCGGGGAGGAGCCCTATTCCCTAGCCATGTTGCTGTCGGAATATCTGGATAAGAACCCGCGCTTCGATATGAAGGTTTTGGCAACCGATATATCCACAAAGGTCCTAACACACGCCAAGAGAGGTGTGTATCAGGCAGCCAAGCTTGAAAAGGTACCAACATTTGTAGTCAGGAAATACTTTTATCGAGGTTACGGCGAGCAGGAAGGCTATTTCAAGGTTAAACCTTCATTAAGGGAAATGGTTCAATTCAGACGCCTGAATCTTGTCGAGCCGTTTGACTTCAAAGAGCCCCTTGACGTTATACTTTGCCGAAACGTAATGATCTACTTCGACAGAACGACTCAGGAGATCCTAACGAATAAATTGTACGAGAGGCTACAGGATGGGGGCTATCTCTTCATCGGACACTCAGAAACCCTGACCCGCATTAGCCATAGGTTCACGTACGTCAGGCCAAGCGTCTATCAAAAGCTGTGAAAGAAGCCAGGCTTCGGGTTGTAGGTTTTGCAATAATGGAAGATCAATCGGAACACAGGTGCATGGGAATTCTCAGAAGGATGCCGAGGGAAGGCGATTATGGCTTCTTGGGGAGCCCTGCTAATCGGAACACTTTTTTGAGAACTACGACAGAAAAAGGGGTTGGGGAAATAAGCATCTTTCCCTCGAATGGGTCGTTACCCAAACGGCTGCCCAGCTTGGACTTGAAAATAATGACAAACCACCGACATCTTTATTCCCCACCGATTTGAGGAACAGCGTCTTTATAATCAACTTGAATAATGATAGAATATAGTTTATGGATGGCTCAGGCTGGTACATGTGATCATTGCAGTTGAGTCGTCCCTGGCCTGTCATGGGAACATACAGCGGCTCTTCTCAAGCAGCCAGACGTAGCCATGCGCTGTACCAAGGACGTAAGGCCCACACAGATTAAACATAGGGAAACGAACATTATGGCAAAACCGGTGTATAAGATACTAGTAGTGGATGATGATCCCAAGATTCTTGAAGTTATAGCAGATGTACTAAAAGAAGGCGGTTACGCGGTCGACACAGCCCTGGACGGCACAAAGGCGATAAGGTCTATCGATGCCGAGTTTTACGATCTGGTTGTTACAGACCTCAAGATGCCGGAGATTGACGGGATGAAGGTTCTAAGGCATGTCGTTGATCAGTCGCCTGAGACAATGTGCATCATCTTAACCGGTTATGGCACCATTGAAGGCGCTGTTGAAGCTATTAAAGCGGGGGCCTTTCATTACATTACAAAGCCGATAAAGTCTGGTGAGATACTGATGGTCGTGGAAAAGGCTCTGAAGTATAAACTTCTGGAAAGAGAAAATGTCCTATTAAGGCAGCAGCTGAAGAAAAAGTATCGATTCGAAAATTTTGTTGGTGACAGCAAGCCTATTCAAGAGGTGTTTGAACTAATAGAGAAGGTTGCCGATACAGACAGCACAGTATTGATTACCGGCGAAAGCGGCACAGGAAAAGAACTAATCGCCAAGGCCATCCACTACAACAGCTACCGAAGAGACAACTTCATGGTTATTATTAATTGTGGGGCTATACCTGAAGAGCTTTTGGAAAGCGAGCTGTTCGGGCATGAAAGGGGCGCCTTCACAGGTGCGCACAAGTCTCGTATCGGCCGTTTCGAGCTCGCCAACGGGGGGACCATTTTCTTGGACGAAATCGGGGACATGAGTCCCAACCTCCAGGTTAAGCTGTTGAGGGTGCTTCAGGAACAGAAGTTCGAAAGGGTGGGAAGCACGAGGACTATTGGGGTAGATATTCGCATAATTGCTGCAACTAACCAAGATTTGTTTAGCGCTGTGAAAAATTCGAAATTTAGAGAGGACCTTTATTACCGACTCAATGTTATTCCGATAACAGTCCCTCCTCTGAGACGGAGAAAGTCAGATATTCCATTGCTCATGGATTTCTTCATCAAGAAATTCGGCCAAGAGAAACAAAAATATATCAAGGGATTTGCATCAGAGGCTATGGATACCGTGCTGAAATACGATTGGCCCGGAAATGTGCGGGAACTTGAGAACTTGGTGGAAAGGGTCATTATCCTGGCAAATGGCGAGGAAATTGGCATTGATGACATCCCCGAACCCATAAAAGGGCACGGCGAAACTGTGGAGCCCTTTGTAGTCCCCACTCCCCAGGGCGACCTTCCTTTTGACCATGCTGTCGAAGAGTATGAGAAGAGATTGATTCTGGATGCCCTTGGTGAGGCAAACTGGGTCAAAACAAAGGCGGCAAAACTGCTCAAGATGAATCGAACCACCCTTATTGAAAAGATGAAAAAGAAGAAAATTTACAAGCCCGCCATCGGTTCGTAATACACATCCTTTAATCCTTCCAGTCATTTTTCATGACATCCTCGTCGTCAAAAAGCTGACATATCCGTCTGTACAAAGCTAAGAGAATTGATCCGTTGCCGCTGTCGAGCAGAGATTATCCCAAGTCATGTCTTGAGAACCCACACAGGCACAAACCCCTTCATATTATTACGTTTTCCCTCAGCACCTCCTTCCGTTTGGGTGGGCGGGTAGCTGACAGAGGGTTTCTCCAAACTATGCAAAACAACAAAATAGGGGGCCCCTGCCTTGCCGGGGCAAAGAGAAACCATTTATACAGCCTTTCCCCCCCTGACCAGACGAATAGAAACTGCTGATATAATTCAGGTTCATAGGGATAGTCTGCAGGTTTCGGGTAACGACTTAAGTAAATGTGGAAAAAAGTTACAGGTACGACAACAAAGGCACACAAATTGCTACTGATAACAGCAGAACACAGATTCGGTATGGATAAGGCAAACAGCATAGGCGGGAATTGTAAATGGTCAATTCTGTAGGCATTTTCAATGAAAAGGTTCATGAAGTCAATGGGGCCAAAGGGGTAAGAATATACTCAGCGGTATCGGCTTTCCCACGGGTTGTTTCCGTAACGAGCGGCAAGGGTGGCGTAGGAAAGACCAACATTGTCGGAAACTTAGCCATAGCACTTAGGCGTCTTGGAAAGCGTGTGCTCATATTGGATGGAGATCTTGGGCTGGCAAATATTGATATTATTTTCGGCCTTAGCCCTGCCTACAATATCAGACATGTGATTAGCGGTGAAAAGGATCTTGCAGAGGTGATCGTTGAGGGTCCTGAAGGAATTCTTATCATACCTGCAGGTTCGGGTGTACACGAGTTGGCCCATTTAACGAATGGGCAGAAACTAAATCTGCTCAATGAGTTCGACACATTAGATGGAGACTTTGACATATTTCTGATCGACACCGGGGCGGGTATTTCTTCGAACATCATCTATTTTAACATAGCTGCACAGGAAAGGATTGTGGTGGCCACATGCGAGCCAAGTTCTATCAGATCCGCCTCTGCCTTGATGGAGATTATGCATACCCAACATGGCACCAGGCGTTTTAAGTTGCTTGTCAATATGGTGAATGACGAAGAGGAGGCAAGATCGGTCTTTGAAGACTTGACTGGCAGCCTTGAGCGCTTTGGGAAAGACATGTCCCTGGAATACCTTGGATTCATACTCAAAGATGATAATTTTCAAAGGGCAGCGAGGGAACAGTGCCCCGTACTTCAACGTTACCCGGAGAGTGCGGCCAGTAAGGGCTTTTGTGAGTTGGCTGAACGGTTCCTAGCCAGTTCAGAGAATGGACTTTCTGACGGAAACATCAAGTTTTTCTGGAGAAAACTCATAAGCTGTCACTGATGCCGCCAGAGGCATGAGGCCTCTTCCAAATCTTTAGGATAAGCGTGACAAGATGCCCAGAATGCAGGCAAGAGACAACTACAGCAAGACCACTGTAGAGTCGTCAGGAACAAGGGACGAGGTAGAACGCAGCGCCTTGATCGCACAGTTCGCCCCGTTGGTAAGATTCTTGGCAAACCGCATAGCATTACGCCTTCCCCCCAATGTATCTACAGATGATTTGATAAGCGCGGGGAGCCTTGGGCTGTTGGACGCCATTGAAAAATTTGATCCACGCAGGGACGCCCAGTTAAAGACCTATGCAGAATTCAGGATTAAGGGGGCAATCTTGGATGAACTAAGGAGTATGGACTGGTTGCCTCGGTCAATCAGAAAGAAAATTCGTGAGATGGAAAAGGTTACAAGCGCAGTTGAGCAAAAGCTTAGCAGGCCGGCCGAGGACTCAGAGATAGCCGGACAGATGGGCATTGATTTGGAGACTTACTATGAGATGCTTGATAAGGCCCAGGACATTGAGCTCTTGAGCCTTGATGAGTATGTGGACAGTCATAGCGGCGAGTCCTCCAAGACATCGTACGAGAGCTTGATTCGAGGAGATGATAACCCTATTGACCACATGATGACCCAAGAACTCAAGGGGGTCATTGCTGATGGAATCAAGGCCCTACCCGAGAAGGAACAGATGGTGGCTTCACTGTACTACTATGACGGATTAACATTAAAGGAGATAGGAGAGATTATGGGTCTGACGGAGTCGAGAGTCTCACAGATTCATACCAAGACAATCATGAGATTGCGCACAAGATTCACATCGTATTTCGAGACATAAGTTATTTGTTCAATCCATTTTCCCCACCACAGAAAATACGCATAGACCTCGTCTTTACACCCACCAAAAAGCCCTTTGAGTTTAGCGACAAGACTCCTTCTCAACCTGAATCTCTCCTGAGGCCTGCTATGCAGCAGGTTCACAAAAAACTTGCTTTTTGCGGGGGCAACCACTATAGCGGTTGTCAGAATAACGTTCTGATTGGTGTGGCTCTTGTGGCTTCTGCGGTCGTTCGTTTGCCCATTTTGAGCGTTCTAAGGCTCGCTCCACAAAATTCAAAAACTCGGGCTTAAGGCCCTAAAACAGTTTGAATTTTCGCGCTTCGCTTCACCAAGACCGCTTTACAAAATGGTCAAGAATAGACTCCTCCGGAAGCCACAAGAGCCTCTCCACCAACTGGATAGCGGAACGTATTTATGACAGTTACTATGAAGGGACGGGCGCAATAAACCGTTCTGAAGGCTGGGCTCCCCGGAGACGAAGATAATCGTTTTTGTTGAGCAAACCCCCTTGATCCCGTTCAAAAAGACGGGGCTGACGGGCAGCAAATCAATCAAATAGGGCAAGAGAGGAGAAATTGCTGGAAATGAAGCAAGATGTCTCTGGAAAACTCTTTGCAAGGGCCCAGCAGGTAATCCCTGGGGGCGTGAACAGTCCTGTTCGGGCCTGCCGTTCAGTGGGCACAGAACCTGTCTTTATACAGCGAGGCGAAGGCTCCAGACTCTTTGATGCTGATGGCAATGCGTACATAGATTATGTGGGTTCCTGGGGTCCTATGATCCTGGGGCATACCCATCCGGACGTTATAGAAGCCATCCGAGGTGTGCTGGGACGAGGAACCAGTTTTGGGGCCCCCACAGACCTTGAAATAGAACTGGCCGAGATGGTCATCGAAGCGGTTCCATCAATAGAAATGGTCCGGATGGTCAACTCTGGCACTGAGGCCACAATGAGTGCCATTCGACTGGCGCGGGGTGTCACGGGGAGAGACCTGCTAATTAAGTTTGATGGCTGCTATCACGGCCACGCTGACACCCTCCTGGTGGAAGCTGGCTCTGGGGTGGCAACTCTGGGTATTCCCGGAAGCCCCGGGGTTCCTGAGGCTTTCGTGCAAAACACCCTTTCCCTGCCATACAACAATGCGGAGCGAGTAGCCGATGTTATTTCCAAGAAAGGCGACAAGATTGCGGCCATTATCGTTGAACCTGTGGCCGGGAACATGGGGCTTGTCCCGCCCGAGCCGAGATTCTTGGAAACGTTGAGGACGTTGACACAGGACCAAGGGATAATCCTTATATTTGATGAGGTCATGACAGGATTCCGTGTTGCATATGGTGGCGCCCAGACCCTGTACGAGGTAATCCCGGATCTCACCTGTATGGGTAAGGTCATCGGGGGCGGGCTCCCGGTGGGGGCGTATGGCGGGAAGAAAGATATTATGAAGAAGGTCGCCCCCGAGGGCCCAGTTTACCAGGCCGGAACCCTTTCCGGGAACCCCGTGGCCATGGTAGCCGGCATCGCTACGTTGAAATGTTTGCGGCAGTCAGGGTTCTATGAAAACCTGGAAGCGAAGTCAGGCATGCTGGAAGCGGGCCTGAAAGAGGCTGCTGCAAAGGCACAGCTCCCTGTCGTAAGCAATCGGGTTGGTTCTATGATGGGGCTTTTTTTCACCGAAGAGCGCGTTTTCGACTTTGCCAGTGCCCAGAAGAGCGACCTGGAGATGTTTGCCAGATATTTCAGGGGGATGCTCGAACGGGGCATATACCTGGCACCATCTCAATATGAGGCCCTTTTCATCTCAAGTGCCCACAATGAAGGGGATATCCAGGCGACGATCTTGGCAGGTGAAGAGGTTTTCAGCACTTTGCGAATTTAGGGATTGACTTGAAGGCAATGATATGATAGTTGGCGCTTGGTTCCTCAAAGGTCGGTTTGTTCGACAGGATCGGTGCTTTGGGTAAGCGCTCTTTTTCATGAAAGAAGAGAACAAGAAACTGTTCAGGGAGCTCTGGTATTACAGCAGCCTGAGTTTTTCCATCGCCCTGTCTATAGTGATCGGCCTAGGCATCGGTTACTGGCTCGACACGCGGATATTTCATACATCCCCGTGGCTGACCCTTATATTTCTTGGTTTTGGGGTGATTGCCGGATTTCGGAACATATATCTGGCCAT
Source organism: Desulfobacteria bacterium (assembly GCA_030145395.1). Lineage (GTDB taxonomy): Bacteria > Desulfobacterota > Desulfobacteria > Desulfobacterales. Next base: position 2,688 of record JAQYVR010000030.1, on the reverse strand, counting down.
ACAAAAGAGCCGGAAACTGTAAGAGAAAGACCAGGCCATGCGTATAGAAAGGAGATTGCTCAGATTCATCACCTGGACAAACTGGATCCTTTTTTGTGCGGTCACTACCTCCGGATTCATACTAGCGTCAGGGCCTTTTGCGTGGGGCATCCTCGCCGGGGGCCTCATAGTCACGATCAATTTTCATCTGTTGTATCGATCTCTAAAGCGCACCCTAAACCCGCCACACACGGCCAATACAACGGCGGTTTTGGGTAAATATTATATACGGTTTCTGGCCAGTGCTGTCATCATATTCATCCTTGTAGCGGATCATTATGTAAATCCCTTGGGGCTCATCATCGGTCTATCAGTGGTGGTCACAAGTATCTTCATAGCAACATTCAATGAAATAAGAAGAATCATTTTCAAGGAGGCGGCGTGATATGGAACACCCCATTTTCTTTTTAGATCAGCTGGTTGGCCTTCTAGGTCTCGATTTTATCCGTCACCATCTTTATGGACAGTTTCACACACCCCACGTGATTTATACGTGGCTTGTCATGCTCGTTCTCATAGGGCTTCTGGGTCTTGGCGCCCGGGGAGTAAGCATGATTCCCACCAAGGGTCAGAACTTCATCGAGCTTATGATCGGCGGGATGGAAGAATTCGTCGTAGACGTCGCAGGAGAAGAAGGTCGCCGCTTCTTCCCGATCCTCGCCACCGTCTTCCTCTACATTCTTGTCTGCAATCTTTTTGGCCTGATTCCGGGTTTTTACCCGCCAACGGGTACTGTAAACACGACGCTCTCTTGCGCACTTGTTGTCGTGCCGATGACCCATATCATTGGTGTCATGTATCACGGACCTAAATATATCAAGCACTTTATGGGGCCCATATGGTGGATGTCACCCATCATACTCCCGATTGAAATGATCGGTCACCTGGCCCGCGTGCTTTCGCTCAGCATCCGTCTTTTTGGAAACATCGCAGGTCACGAATTGGTCGTGGGTATCCTGTTTATGCTGGCAGGGATGTTCTTTGCCCCGTTGCCGATAATGGCCCTGGGTATCTTCGTAAGCGTTGTGCAGGCCTTTGTATTCTTCTTGCTTTCGACCATGTACTTCTCTGGTGCAATGGAGCATGCCCACTGATAAATAGATAAATAGAATGGTGCTTGGAAGAAGCCCATAAAAAACCTATAGTAAAGGAGGGAAAAGTCCATGTTCAAGAAGCTTTCATTCTCAACACTGATGTCCGTATTCATGCTATGTGCCCTTTCCACTGTGGCATATGCAGCAGGTGACGAGATTGCCCTGGCCGGTTTGAGGTACTTCACGGTTTCCGTGTTTACTGCCGGTTTCGCTATTGCCCTGGCCGCTTTTGGGGGCAGTATCGGACAAGGCTGGTCAATCAAGAATGCGGTTGAAGGCATCGCCAGAAACCCGGAGTCTTCCGGTAAAGTGACCGTGACCCTGTTGATCGGTCTCGCCATGGTGGAGTCTCTGGTTATTTACACCCTGGTTATTGCCCTGATTCTAATCTACGCACATCCGCAGTCTAAAGCTATCGCAGCACTGTTCGGTCACTAATTGAACAGAACAGCACGGGGCTGCACCTGCCTTTAGCGGGCAGTGTGCAGCCCCGTTTTTTTTCTTACTTTTGTTTATAAGCCCTTTCTTTCAAAAAACTACCCCGCAAGATTCAAACAATTTTGACACATATAGACTGAAGAATATTATTCGAGAAATTTGTGAAAATTCCCTCAATCGCAATCGCTCGCCTGTCGGTTTACGCAAGAAACCTTGAGCTCTTAGACCAAAAAGGCGTAGAAGTCGTCTCGTCGGTTCGCTTGGCTGATGCCTGTGGTATTAACCCGGCACAGATTCGGAAAGATCTTGCCTACTTCGGTCAATTCGGAGTTAGGGGAGTCGGCTATTATGCAAAAGAGCTTATTCTTGAGATTAGAAATATCCTTAACCTGGACAAGAAGTGGCGTCTGGGTGTGGTGGGAGCGGGAAATCTCGGCTCGGCCCTATTAAGACATGCCCAGTTCGTTGATGGGAGTTATACCTTTGTTGCAGCATTCGACAGAAAACCGAAGAGAATCGGCGCTAAGATTGGCGGCATAGAGGTTTCCCCCATAGAAGCCATGAATGATATAGTCAAGAAAATGGGTGCGGAGATAGGCGTGATTGCCGTAAAGCCGGACTGGGCGCAGGAGGCTGCCGACTTGCTGGTCGCGGCTGGAGTTCGCGGTATTCTGAATTTTGCGCCTATCCAACTTCAGTGTCCGGCCCACGTCTTTACCGAAAACGCAGATTTTAGTCTCAGGTTGGAGGCCCTTTATTACAAGCTCACCCCGGCAAGGTCGCGACGAAAACGCCACATGAAATCCGGGTCGGTAATAGCACCCAAATAACATAGTCTGCGCAGATCCGTGTGAGGTCTCTTGTTCTTCCTGTTTGTCTCCGGTTCTTTCCTTTTGGTTGGGGAAATTCCTTGCTTGCCCTCGACCGCCTCTCTAGTGTCATGTCCCAGCAATTATTTACAAAAGTCACAGCTCATTTGATCTGCACGTTTCGTAATTAACGTGTAAAATTCGACGCACGAAATCCGTCTCGTTTCAAGGCGACAGCCGCAAATCCGAAACAATCACCAAGATTCAAATTTTCTAATGTTCTAAAGAGGTTCGTAATGTTTTGGTCA
>JAQYVR010000273.1 GCA_030145395.1 Desulfobacteria bacterium | reverse complement strand
TTTTCTTGTCACAATTGACCGTGCTCCATAATAAAGCCACCTCGAGGCGGCACAGGCAGACCCACACCAGGCTTAACATTTTATAAATATAGTGAAACTCCCCAACCAGAGGCCGGGGGTTCTGGCCTGCGCCAGTGCTTCGCGCCCCGGTAAGGAAGAGGGCCATTTTAAGATAGCTTCCCTTGACCCCGACCAAAGGTCGGAGGTTCTGCCTTACGGCAGCACTTCGTGCGCGGGAAGCAGGCCGGTCAAATCCATGCTGGCAGACAGTTTATTTCAAACCTCTTCCTGTCTGGGCTAAACTCAACCGTGTTTGTTACAGTTTAATGACATTTCTGTTGACGGCGAGCACGATAGGCAATAAAAACGACATCAAATGGATATCTATTTGTTTTCCATATGCGTTTTGATCTGCCTTGCGGTCTGTGACTTGATTGTTGGCGTGGTGAATGATGCTGTCAACTTCTTGAACTCGTCCATTGGTTCCAGGGTGGCGCCTCGCCATGTAATCATGATCATTGCAAGCCTTGGGATGCTTGCCGGCGTGACCTTTTCCAGCGGCATGATGGAAGTGGCGCGAAAGGGTATCTTCCACCCCAAGTATTTTGTCATGCCAGAGTTGATTACCATCTTTTTGGCCGTCATGCTCACCGACATCATTCTCCTTGATGTCTTTAATACGTTTGGTCTGCCCACCTCCACAACAGTATCCATTGTCTTTGAGTTACTGGGCGCTGCCGTGGCCGTGTCCTTGATCAAGATCTATAACGCAGGGGACGGCCTTTTGAGCCTGGCAGACTATATCAACACAGGAAAGGCGCTTGCGATCATTTCGGGGATTCTCTTATCGATCGTTATTGCGTTTTGTTCAGGCGCCGTCATCCAGTTCATCGCCCGCACGGTCTTTACATTTGACTACAGGAAGCGCCTCAAACGTTTTGGAGGTGTCTGGGCAGGTCTGTCTCTGGCAGCAATTACCTATTTCATCTTGATAAAGGGCGCCAAAGGTGCATCATTTCTTACGCCGGAGTCGGTTGGTTGGATAAAGACCCATGCATGGACTATCATGGCCGTGGGCTTTGGCTTTTTCGGTGTCATGTTCCAGCTATTGGCGGTCTATTCGAAGATCGATATCCTAAAACCCATTGTCTTGGTGGGAACCTTTGCCCTTGCCATGGCCTTTGCCGGCAATGATCTCGTCAATTTCATCGGTGTTCCGCTGGCCGGATTGAATGCCTACGACATCGCTTCAGCTTCCCGAGATCCGCTCCGTGTGACCATGGAGGCCCTTCAAAGGCCTATTCAGTCCAACACGTTCCTGCTGCTCATCGCCGGGACCATCATGGTCGTCACTCTATGGGTTTCCAGGAAAGCCCGCACTGTCAGTGCAACAGAACTCGGCTTGGGCCGGCAGGAAGAAGGCGTGGAACGCTTTGGGTCTTCGGCGCTTTCAAGGAATATTGTGCGGCTGAGTCACACCATGTTCTCTTTGGCAAACAGACTCACGCCTGTCCCGGTGCGGAGAGCGATTTCCCGCCGTTTAGACTCCGGCGCCTATAGCTGTGCGGTTTCAAAAGACGGTGAGATACCATCCTTTGATCTGCTGCGGGCATCTGTGAACCTTTTTGTTGCCAGTGCCGTGGTCTCATTTGCCACGTCGTTGAAGCTTCCGCTCTCCACGACCTACGTGACATTCATGGTGTCCATGGGGACATCGCTTTCAGATCAGGCGTGGGGTAGGGAAAGCGCTGTTTATCGGGTGAACGGGGTGCTTACGGTCATAAGCGGGTGGTTCTTGACCGCACTGGTGGCATTTTCAGTCTCGCTTCTTTTCGCTCTTGTCATATATTACTTTAAACTCGCTGCCATTTTGGGATTGCTGGTGCTCTTGATTACACTCGTTTGGCACAGCTATCGTTTGCATTCTAAAAGGGCAAAAGAACAGCGTGCGGTTGAAGTCCTCCGTCTGGAAAAAACCGATGATGCCGAAACCGCCGTCCATGCTTCTTTTGAACAGACGGGACACTTTCTAAAGGAAGTCGGCGACAGCCTGGCCCTTTGTTTTGAAGCTGCTTTTTCCGAGGATAGACACAGGCTGAGAGACGCTACAACGTGGACAGACAAGATCCAGAAATGGGCCAATATTATTATTTCCAATACCTTTGAAACGCTTTTCTTACTTCGTAGTGATTCTGTAGACAACACACAGCAATACGCAAAGACCATGCGCTTCATACAAGGTATTGCTGAAAGCCACAGAGATATGATCAAGCGTTCTTATGTGCATTTTGAAAATTGTCATGAAGGGTTCAGCGAAGATCAAAAAGAAGAGTTGAGGCGGATCAAAACATATCTCACCCGGCTTTTATGGAACACTTCCATTATGTTAACAAAGAGGAAAAAAGTCGACTATGATTATGTCGATAATCAAAAACGGAGATTGGAAGATCTTGTTAATGAATTCGACAAAAACCAGATCAAACGGATACAAGACGCAGAATCCAAAACACGTCTGAGCATTCTTTTTTATGGGCTTTTGGAAAATTCCGTGAAGATTGCCGAACAGACAGAAGATTTGCTGGATATCTTCAGGGAGTCTTTCACAGTAAAATGAGTGCAGCAAGAAGAGCGTAATATTGAAGCTCCCTGCAGCATGCTGCAGGGAATGTTCTGCCTTGCGGCAGTGCTTCGCGCCGACCGTAAGGTAGTTAACCATTTTTCTATTCGCTCGCTGGTGCGGTTCAGCGTGGGGAGGCAATAATGCGTATTCCTTTTTTTTCTATGACTTCACCCTTCGAAGGCCTTCTGAAACATGCAGAAAAGGTCAAAGAATGTGGTTGGGCCTTTCAGCAAGCCGTCGAGTGCCATGCCGCGGAACAGTGCAAGGAATTCGACCAATACCGGCAGGACGTGAGCAAGCTGGAAAACGAGGCAGATGCCATTAAGCGTAGCATCCGTGGGCACCTTCCAACGGGGACAAGGATGCCGGTCCATCCATTCCAGCTTTTCATGTACTTAAAGGAACAGGACAATGTCTTGGATTCTGTTGAGGACGCCCTTGACTGGATTTCTTATAGACGTACTGCAGGCATTAACAAGAAAGAAATCAAGGAGGCGTTTTTTGCTCTCGTTGACGCAGTTATTGAGCCCGCCGAAGAGCTAAGTCGCATGGTAGCTGAGGCAAAGAAATATTTCGACAGTTATTCTGAAAAACAGCGAAATACTGTCAAAGATATCATTCATAATCTACGAAAGAGGGAACATGAGGCAGATATACTTGAAGATGAACTCAAACAAAAGATCTTCAGCTTGGAAACAGACCCGGTAGCCATTTATCATTTGGTCAAGCTCGCCGAAATCATCGGCTCAGTTGCCGATCATGCAGAGAATGCCGGAGATATGATGCGGGCCATGATAGCCAGGAAGGAAAAGTCTTTTTGGGGCAAATGAAAATTACATATAGCATTACCTGAAATGTGTTGCTGACGGGGCCCCAAGTTGTGTACTTCCTGTGCAGTTGGAAACCCGCCAGAAAACATCCCTCCTTTTCTATGCTCTGAGCCATTTTAGAATGATCCGATTCTGCACAATCTGCGATCAAGGCACTTTCAAGATCTCAAACGGAACGGGCAAGCCTACTCGACCGCCTTTTCAGCAATCGCCGAAATGTCTGTGGGGCATAAGATTCGGTTGATTTTCATACTTGTCTCTTGCTCGAATCAGTGAAAGTTTTCTCATTTCTAATAATCCTGGAAGTGAACAAGGAGAAGCCTATGTTATTGAAAGTACACAATATTACGAACCTATACAACGGCAAAATATTCAATGTAGCGCTCGAAAAGGTGACCTTGCCGAACGGCGTCATAAAGGACCGGGAGGTCGTCCGCCACCCGGGCGCTGCCGCCATGGTCCCACTCCTGGACGACGGCAATGTTGTCTTGGTCAAGCAGCACCGCCACGCCGTGAACGACTATTTGTGGGAGATCCCTGCCGGAACCCTTGAGCCGGAAGAAGAACCTTTGGCGTGTGCTGGAAGAGAGCTGATCGAAGAAACGGGCTATGAAGCCAATAACTTTGATAAACTTACGGAAATCCTTCCCGCCCCCGGATACACAGACGAACACATCCACATCTTCCTGGCCACGGGATTGACTTTGGCAGAGCAAAGGCTTGAGGATGACGAGATCCTGACGGTCCAGCCCACACCCTTTGACAAGGCCATTGAAATGATTAAGACAGGCGAGATCCAGGACGCAAAGACGATCGTCGGCCTCCTGCTGACTTCCATGAGAAAGCGCAAAGCTTAAGCCAAACAGCTTTACGCTGGTTTGTTGTCCGTTGTCTTCAGCTACTGACCACGGACGACTGACAACTGACTGTGAGCTAACCTTCCGATCCAGTGAGACCTTTGCATAACTACTTTGAACGACAATTATGGACTTTTTGGGGTACCCATCCGGGCGAAGCGAACGGCCCGCCTTGTGTGGGTAAATCCTGAACTGTTTGAGGCCGTTATGCCGAGTTT
>JAQYVR010000233.1 GCA_030145395.1 Desulfobacteria bacterium | reverse complement strand
CCATTGGTCTGACCATAGTCGCCATGGGGACCTCTGCCCCCGAGTTTGCTGTTACCATCAATGCTGCCGTCAGAGGGCTATCAGATATATCGGTCAGCAACGTTGTTGGTTCCAACATTTTTAATCTCGGGTTCATACTGGGTGGCTGCGCTGCCATCCGAAGCATTAAGACAACCCCTGCCCTTGTCTGGCGCGACGGCCTGTTTCTCCTGGGTGTTTCCTGTGTCTTGGTTCTGTTTTTCAGTGATCTGACCTTGAGCTCTCAAGAAGGAGTTATACTTCTGTCCGGGCTCGTTTTATACCTTTGTTACCTATTCTTGAAAAAGACTCCAGTGGAGGAAGGGGAAAGAGAAGCAGGAGAAGATGCCACCTGGAAAGATGTGCCGCTCCTTATATTAGGTATCGCCACAGTAGTCTCAGGAGGCCATATTCTGGTCTGGTCGGCCGTTTCTCTGGCCCGCTCATTCGGCATTTCTGAATGGGTGATCGGGGTTACCATTGTTGCTGCAGGGACCTCTGCACCGGAATTTGCCACATCACTGGTAGCGGCTCTCAAGGGTCGGTACGGGATATCGGCCGGGAACTTGATCGGCAGTGACCTTTATAATCTCCTGGGTGTGCTCGGTTTGGCGGGCATCCTTCGTCCCCTCACGATTGATGCTGCCGGCCTGGGCAGCCTCTATATACTTGTGGGTATGGTTTTGCTCGTGGTTGTATTCATGCGCACAGGCTTTCGTGTCTCCCGCGCCGAAGGATTCTTTCTTGTGGGGCTCAATCTTATCCGGTGGATATTCGATTTCTGGGCTGCGGGGTAGATAAAAGGCACCAGGCGTAAGGCCAAACGCTCAAGGCATAAGGCCTAATGACGTTTTTTTCTCCCGTTCCTGTTGAAGTGCTGATTCGCCTGGTACATAAAAGTCCTTATGGCAGCCTCCCTGCCGGGCTGACAGGTGCCATCATAAGGGGCGTCTAGAAATGGAATCTTCTCGCGGTTCATGATGGGTCTCATGATCGATGTGGTAATGGTGCTCGGCATACAGGTGAAAGGATATACGTTTACGACTCCGTTATGACCTCCATGCATATATTCCATGATCCCGGCAATACTCAAACAGGCCTCTGTTCCCAACTCGAAAGAATAGAGATCATGCTTCATAAGGGTCTTTTCCAGGTCTGCTATTCGGTGATCCCCGGCCAAGTCAACCAAAGGCTTTACCCGTTTGTAGGCTGAATCAAGCTTAATGCGCTGGTATAAGAGATCACCCCCATAGCTCAGGACCTGTTTCAGGTAAGATCTCACCTTGTCGAAACGTAACTGTTTGAGATTCAACCGCAATCCTACCTTAGCCTCCCTCACCTTTTCATAGGTTGTATAATCGACCCATTCGGCAATAGATGCATTGATCACCTCAGCCCCGTATCGTTCCAACACCCTGATGACGTCCTGATTGGAATGGACATGTGTTCTCAGATAAATCTCCCCTACGATGCCTATCAGGGGCTTGGGAGGAATCTCGGGGTCAATAAGGGTCTTTCCTTCTTCAACGATCGCCTCGAGCTTGTCTAGAATCCTGTCAAAGTCTTTTTTGGCGCCGTAGGCTTCAAAGGAATCGGCCATTGCCGACAGGGATCTCTCTATGAAATCATCCGTCGCACCCTCTTCTTTTTCATAGGGCCTTATCCTCCACAGAAGCTTGTCCAGTATGTCACCTATGACCACAGAAAAATAGGCCGCCTTACGAAAATCCCTGGCCTGTTCCTTCTCAATCATACCTTTGAGAGCATAGGAATTCTTTGAAGTGAGCGAACCGATCTTCACCTTTTTCAGATCAGGGAAGGAATCTAAGACGATCCTCTGATATTTGTTATACATTCCGAAACGGCATGGACCTTCCGCCTCGGGCATAAAGAATATGTAATTTTCAGGATTGAAGTCGCCACCCAATCTTTCCTTTTCCTTTTTCAGGAAGTGCAGAATATCACCCGTGGTCACCTGGCAGGGGAAACACTCCTTGCCTGAAGTAAACTCCTTACCAAGATCAAGGCCCTCATACGTTTCCATGACCAGAGCATTGACGCCAAAACTCCTGAAGGCTCCGGCAAGGAGATGAGCCCCCATTCTGTTCATCTCAGGTATTAGAAAGGTCTTATCCCGAAGGTTGAACTGTCCAACACTTTCAGAAAGAGATCTAAAAGTTGCACTCTTTTGGGCTTCCATCTTTACCTCAACCGGCGGCCCTTAATTCTACATTCAACTTGCTGTCCAGTTTCTGCATGGTGTTCTCAATGACATTCTTGTAGGCCTCCAGTCTCGTCATCATACCAGCCACGGCACTGTGCTCATCCAGTTCCAAAATGAGGTAAGGCTTAATCCCCATAATGTACTTATAGAAATGCTCGATAAAAGAGTCTGCACCACAGCTGAAGTTGGTGATATGGAGACCAAAGTACTGGGGACGGTCCTCAATGAATCTAGCGGCCCTCAGAATCTGGGCCCCCAGTCCCCAGTACATGGAAGGAAAATCAGAAAGATCTACTGAGGCGAGATCAATGAAGTCCATGGGGAGAGCAGCAACGCCGATCTTGGCCAGATTCTGTCCTAACCTAAGATTCAGCCTTTCGTCATACAGGTTGTAAGGACGTCCTGTAACCACAACCAACGGGCTTTCAGGACTATGAACGCCCATGATTTCCTTGCCTTTTTCATACATTGCACTGACGAATCCATCCTGTTTCTCCAATGCATATTCGAGGGCTTTTCTTATTTCTGACCTGCTTTTTCCCAGCCGTCCTGAAAGCTGCTCACTTAATTCCAGGGCCAGAGTGGGGGTGTCATACTTCAGATGGATGATGGGGCTCAAAATAGAGTCCTTATCAAGGTCAAGGGCCTCGCGAACCATATATTGGTTGGCTTGAATAAGCGGACAATAGAATCCTCTCTCTGAGTCCTCCGGGGTTCGCATGTTGACCATGGAGGGAAGATACAGGTACCTCGTTTTTCCAATAAGTTCCTTAATATGACCATGGGATACCTTGACTGGATAACAGGTCTCTGCGGTCATGGCTTCGATCCCCGAACTGGAGATATGGCTGTTGGTAGGCGGGGTCAGGATAAGTCTGAAGCCGAGTCGATCAAAAAAATGTGCCCACAACACGCCGTTCTGAAGAGAGTGAAACGCCCTTTGCATCCCGATGGTTGGCCGTCCATCCACCTCCATGACACCTTCTTCGCTCAACTCATCATAGACACCAGACATATGGCCCTGCCATATTTTCTCTCTCAATTGGAAGTAATTCTCTTTCTTTGGGTTCTTTCTCCCGATCAACTCATACCGCCCGCATTCGCCGCCCCATACACTCTTTCGGCTATCAAAATTGTATATTTTGAGCTTGCATTGGTTGTGGCAGTTGGGATCTGCACGGCAGATCTTCTCCTTATAGACCATTCGATCGTTTATGGCGCTATCCAATCCCCGGAAGGTGCTTCCACTCTTGTTTTCACAAATCATCTTCTCTCTCAGACTAATGGCAGCTCCAAGCGCACCAAGCACTTCCCTGTGCTTGGGCACGACCAGACCACGACCGAGAACATTCTCGAAGGCTGCCACCACGCCTTTGTTCAGAGACGGCCCCCCCAGAAACATGGCCCTCTTGCCTATCCTTCTCTTGCCCACAACGCGGTTAAGATAATTATAGACAATGGCATAGCAAAGACCTGCTATGAGATCCTTCTTGGAAACCCCCTTTTGATGATAGGAGACCAGGTCTGATTCCATGAAGACAGTGCATCGCTCTGCCAATTTTATCGGATGATCCGAAGAGAGTGCGATCTCCTGAAATTCATCCACGATATTGATGCCATATTTATTCGCAAGTTCATGGAGAAAACTGCCCGTGCCAGCAGCACACACCTTGTTCATGTCAAAATCAAGGGGATACGTGTTTGCTATATAAATGTACTTTGAATCCTGACCACCGATCTCGAAGATTGTGTCAATGGTTGCATCTATCTCGACAGCCCCCCTAGCGTGGGCCGTGATCTCGTCGATGATCAGATCTGCATTCAGGAAATCGCCAACCACGTTTCTACCTGAACCGGTCGTGGCTGTTCCAACAATATCAATCTCGCCTCCAACTTCATCAAGAATGGTTCCCAACAACTTCTGCGTCACCTCAACCGGCTTGCCCTGGGTGTGGACATATTTCTTATGTATGATCTCACAATCCTCATTAATCAGGGCATGTTTAGTCGTTGTGGAACCGATATCGATACCTAGATAGACCGGGAGTCTTGTACTGACCGCCCTTTTTCTAATATCGTTGTCCTCTGGAAAATCCGTCTGCTTCAACTCTAGTTTGGATGCCAGGGGCAGGTCAACGGAGTCCTCTCTGACAGTGACTGTCGATCCTTCCAGATTCAGATGGTTTTCTATCCCCAATTCAAGGGCCTGCAGTGCGACCCCCAGACCACCGATCGACGTGTTATGCTCGGGGACGATCAAGCTGGGGAAATAGCTCTGAAAAGCGCGCATCTGCAGCTTATTCATTGAGAGTCCCCCAATGAAAAGAATGGGGTCTTCAAGTACCCGATTCGACACAATGGTGCTCATGTAATTTCTGGCATTTCCCACATGCAGCCCAAAAATGATGTCTTCGAGCTTCTCTCCCTTGTTCTGCAAATGGATCATGTCTGACTTTGTAAAGACCGTGCACCGGCACGCTACGTCGGCAGGAGTTTCGCTCTCCAGACCAAGTTTGATGAAGTCAGCCAGTATTCTATCGATCTGATCTTGAGATATATCTACATTCTTGTCATAGATGGATGTGGCCAATCTTTGTGCCTGTTGATCAATAAAGGACCCCGTGCCGGATGCACATGGACCGTTGGCATTAAAGTAATCAAGCTCCCAGCCGTCATCGTCATGATTGATCTGAAAAAGGGCCGTGTCTTGGCCTCCCATGCTGATGATCGCTCTTACGTTCGGTTCTATGTACAAAGCCCCCAGCACCTGGCTAATGGTTTCAAATTCATAAAAGCCACCCATCCGCTGGCTAATCTTCTGCCCGTGATTTCCTGTGAAAGCAAAGGCCTTGAGATTCTCGCTGCCCAGTTTCTCATACAATTCATGGATAAGCCTTAGGACTTCTTCTTCGACTTTTCCCAGATGACGCATGTAATCAGACTCGTAGACGATTTCTTTGTCCTCGTTAATGACAACGCTGTTGAGGCTTACCGATCCCGCATCAATACCCGCGACATACTTGTGTGAGCTTTGTCTATTCTTTTTGTGGATCATGACTGCCAGGTCTGTTGTTCCGTATTTGAAGTGGAGGTTCTCCGCCCTGAAGGGCGGCGGCAATTTGCGGGCCGATACCCGGTAAAGAAGATAGACATTCTTGGAACGGGTCGCCCTGTCACGCCTTGAGGGACGATGGGTCCGGCTCACAGCAGTGATTCGCGGGTGAAGGGCCCGTCGGTCAGGGACAGGAAATATCGCCCTCGGCTTAGGTTCATCGGGTCTTCACCCAGGAGTTCAGCCTTTGTTCCAAAGTGACTGTTTATCTCTTCCCACCTTTGTCTGTCAAGTAATACAGCCTTGGAATCCTGGAAAGATGGAGGGAAGGATCCGGTGCGCAAGGAATTATTGCTTGAATCTGCATCAGTTTCAGCGTAAGGGTAAATATTACGGCCGTTTATTGAGTTGGGAATGACTTGTTCGCATTCTAATAAGACGTTTACCCGCGCTTCAAGTCAGTTCCATTATGGCTGCTTGGACATAGAGGAAACAGGTTAACTATTTTCCCATGGGGTTTCAGTGTCCGATAGTTACACTGAAAATGGAGCAGGTGGAGTACGAGCCATGACGAAGAAAGAAGAACAACATCAGATCCTTATCAATGCCGTTGACCCGGAAGAATGTCGCATTGCAGTGGTAAAAGCGGGCCGTTTGGAAAACTTCGGCATTGAAACTGCCGCCGGCGAAATCACCCGAGGTAACATCTATAAGGGCGTGGTTACAGGCGTGGAGCCCAGTCTGCAAGCCGCCTTTGTTGATTACGGGGCAGAGAGAAATGGCTTCTTGCAGAAACACGAAATCCACAGCGACTACTATATTGACAAGCCTTCACGTGTCAAGAAACGACCCTCAAGTATCCAACACCTCATCGAGCGCGGCCAGGAAATATTGGTACAGGTGACCAAGGACCCCATGGTAAAAAAGGGCGCCTTGCTTACCACTTATATATCTCTGCCCGGCCGCCATGCCGTGTTGATGCCAGGTGGGAAAAGCTCTGGGATTTCCAGAAAGATCGAAGATGAGGATGAACGACAGCGCCTCAAGGATATTGTCGACTCTCTGAAAATTCCGGAAGGCTTTGGCATCATTATTCGCACAGCAGGCAAAGAGAAGAAGAAGTATGAGCTATCCAAGGACATCCGCTACCTCCTTCGCCTGTGGAAGAATATTAAGAAACAGGTGGCGTCCCGCCCTTCCCCTTCCCTTCTCTACAAGGAGCGTCACTTAGCCATCCGAGCTATACGGGACCATTTTACAACAGACGTCTCCGAGATTCTCATAGACGACAAGGACGTGTATCGGGACGTGAAGGATTTCATGCGCATCATATCTCCAAAACACACAAAGATTGTTAAGTTGTATAAAGACCCTCAGTCAATCTTCAGCAAGAACCAGGTCGAGGAGAAGATTGGGTCCGTTTTTGCGAGCAAGGTCGTCTTGGAATCGGGGGGCCACATCGTTATTAATCCTACAGAGGCCTTAGTCTCTATTGATGTCAATTCCGGTAAAGCAACACGCAAAAGTTCAATGGAAGGGACAGCGTATTCTACTAATATGGAAGCGGCAGCTGAAATTGCTCGTCAGTTGCGCTTGAGGGATCTTGGTGGCCTCATTGTCATTGACTTTATTGACATGCGGGATCGGAAACACAATTTAGCCGTAGAAAAGGCTTTTAAGCAGCATACAAAGCTGGACAAAGCTCGGATTAATATAGGTAAGATCTCGAAGTTCGGTCTCATGGAACTCGCCCGTCAGAGGATCGCTCCATCCATAGAATATGGAAGCTTTGTGTCGTGCCCCAGTTGTCAGGGAAGGGGGTTGATACCATCTGCCGAGAGGCTGGCGCTGGAGTTTCTGAGAAAGCTTCGCTCCAAAACCCTCAAGGAGAACATCACGCAGGTGAAGGGGATAGTACCGAGCAATGTAGCCAATTACCTGCTTAACAAGAAACGAAAAGAGATTCTGGACGTGGAGAATAGACGAACCGTGGCTATAAACATAGAGGGGGACCCTGTTATGCAGCCCGGTGAAAGCCGGATTATTTGTGAGTGATCACATGTATTGGACCAAGTACAGATCACGGTAATATGGATCTCGCTTTTCTTTTAGTCTTTGCAACCCTTTACAGCTCAAGAGAGATAACTGCCAGCATGGGGAATCTGCTTGACCTGTCTTCTTTTTTCCTGTAAAGGCCGCCTTATGACACTCTGTGGCTTTGCCCAGAGTGTTTTGAACTGCTACAGTGAGCGAATCTAAGAATTGTAAAATTCCCTACAGTCGGTGCGAAGCACTGCCGCAAGACAGAACATTCCCTGCAGCAAGCTGCAGGGATCTTCAATATGGGCTTTCACCCATGGAAGCGTGATTTTTCGCCCGGCAAGATGCGCAGTGGAAGAATGGTATGACCTGGAACACATTCGTTGATATCCTGTTCAATATCTTACAAACACAAACCGGGCTTTTCAGTCTTCATTACAAGCTCGTGATCATGTGGGGAATCGGTCTCTTTTTTATTTATCTTGCCGTGGCAAAGAAATACGAACCTTTGCTCCTCTTGCCGATCGGTTTTGGAATCTTTATTGTCAACTTTCCCCTCACTCCCCTTATGGGTTTTGATGCCCATGGCAACAGGGAACTCTTCAACATATTTTACCATTACGGTATCGAATGGGAAGTAATCCCGTGCCTCATATTCTTGGGACTCGGGGCCATGACCGATTTCGGGCCTCTCATCGCCAATCCAAAAACTTTGGTTATTGGGGCGGGTGCTCAACTCGGCGTCTTCGTCACATTCATTGGCGTCCTCCTGTGTGGATTCACCTTGAAGGAGGCTGCCTCGGTAGGCATTATTGGAGGGGCTGACGGACCAACGACGATCTATCTGACCGCGAAGCTGGCACCCCATCTCCTTGGGGCTAATGCCCTTGCTGCGTACTCCTACATGGCCATGGTCCCACTGATTCAGCCCCCGATCATGAGACTTCTGACATCCAAGAAAGAGCGGAAGATCATCATGAAACAGCTGAGGCCTGTTTCAAAGCTCGAAAAAACATACTTTCCCCTCATTGTGACAGCGCTCATTGCACTTCTGATCCCTGCTGTCACCCCTTTAATGGGTATGTTCATGCTGGGTAACTTCATGCGGGAAAGTGGCGTTGTAGAAAGACTGGCCGGATCTGCACAAGGCTCACTAATGAATATTGTCACCATATTTCTTGGCATCTCTGTTGGCGCCACCATGCAGGCTGAAACATTCCTCACAGCCAAGCCTCTACTCATCTTTACGTTCGGACTTGTCGATTTCGCCATTTGTACCACGGGCGGCATCCTAACGGTCAAGATAATGAACCTTTTTCTGAAGGACAAGATGAATCCCCTCATAGGCTCAGCGGGAGTTTCCGCCGTCCCTATGGCAGCACGCGTTTCACAGATGGTGGGACAACAGGAGGATCCTAACAATTTCTTACTCATGCACTCTATTGGACCAAATCTTGCTGGAGTCATCGGAAGTGCTTCAGCGGCCGGGATGTTCATTGCCATGTTCGGTTAGACGACTTCGCACAAGATCCATACGCAGCGTTGCGCTTATGGTTTCCGGAATTAAAGGATTCTCAAGTCTTTTGACTTCGGTTCATTTTAGGCGCTTGAAAGTTTGAAAGGATATTCCTGAATGGAACCTATTGATTGGAGCTATGCCATTTCCACATTGATCATACGCTTCGTGGGCATATTCGTCGTCCTTGGTGTCCTTCAGGTTGTCATGCAGATCTCCGGCAGGATTTTCGCCCACATAGACGCCAAAAAGGGTCGTCCACAACCGGATGATGCCCCCCCCAAAAAAGACCTGACCCAAGAAGAAGCCGCTACTGTGGCCACAGCCCTTTATCTGCACGAAAAGACCGAATGACGCATCTCAAATTCCCCTATGCCTTGCGCCTTGGGCCATATTCATACGTCGCAATGATTTACCCTGTTAAATCGGCTCCGCCGTCTCGCGCAGCGAGAATTTAACAGGACGGGGATGCAGCGCAACGCCACAGATGGACTTTTTACGAAGCCGTCAGTCTTCCAATGCTTGCCTCCGCCCCCTCCCCGTATCAACCCGGCTTAGCATAATCATCCCAACAACAAAAAACACGACAAGGGAAAGAATGGCGTTGCGCGGGTTATCTGATAGGTCAGTCATCAAACCAAAAATCAGGGGGCCGAATATAGAAGCAAATTTGCCGCTGATCGTAAAGAAACCGAAAAACTCCGCTGGCCTGGTCCTGGGAATCAAGCGCGCGTACAGCGACCTACTGATGGCTTGGCTTCCGCCCAGGACAAGACCCACCAGCCCTCCAAGTATCCAGAATTCAAGAGCCGACTTCAGAAAATAAGCGTATGTGACAATGACAATCCACAACAGCAATGCAATCATGATAGCAGCCTTGGATCCGATGCGTTGAGCCAGCCTCGCAAAGACCAGTGCGCCAGGCCAGGCGATGAACTGCGTCATCAGAAGAGTACCGATGAGCGTCCCTGTATCAAGGCCCAAGGCGGTCTTCCCAAAAATGGCTGCCATGGCGATGACGGTTTGAATGCCGTCGTTGTAGACAAGGAAAGCAGCTAGAAACCACAATAGATCCGGATAGCGCCTGAAGGCCCTTAGCGTTTTTTGAAACCTGGTGAAGCCATACGTGAAATAAGAAAAACCCTCTGACTTTGTGCCTAAACACCTGGCTTCGGGAACCCCCACAAAAAGCGGAATTGCAAAGAGGCCCCACCAAAGCCCCACAGAGGCAAGGCTGATCCGGACACTCATTGATTTGTCTGGTATTCCAAAACTCTCATGATAGGTGATCATCAGCACGTGCAGGGCCAGCAGAAGGCCTCCGCCTACGTAACCAAAGGCATACCCCTTCCCCGACACCGAATCCATTTCGTCTTCACCCGCCACTGCGGGTAGGAAAGCATTATAGAAGGTCATGCTCCCCGCAAACCCTATATTCGCTGCGACAAAGAGGGCAAGACAGAGCCAGTAGTCCCCATCCCCGACAAAATACAAAAGCGAGGTAAGCGTTGCGCCAGCGTATGTAAAAGCCAGGAGGAATTTCTTCTTGGAACTTGAGAAATCAGCCAAACCCCCAAGGATAGGGGCAGTAAGAGCAGTCAATAAGAGTGAAAAAGAGATCCCATACGCCCACAGCGCACTTGCTGTGGTTCTGAAGCTCAATGGACCGCACGGGACGATAATTCCTTCTTCAGGCACAAGGGACGCAAAATAGACCGGGAGGATAGCTGCCAGGATAGTGGTAGCAAACGCGGAATTGGCCCAATCATACATGCACCAGGCAAATATCGCCTTTTTTCTCCTTGGTGCAGCGTATGTTTTCATGTTAGTCTTCCACCACAGTCGTTAAACCTGTTTCGAGTTGCCCGTTACGAGTTACGAGTTGTATCACGATGGCCCTACAACCCGGAACTCGGAACCCGCAACTCACTCTGAGCGTGTCGGCTACATCTCTGAAACCACGTAATACTCTCTTCCACAAGGTTGGACCTCGACTGAACAGGACCATGGCGAAAGAGCTAACCCACATTCTGATCGCCCAAGACGTGGTCAAGCAACTGAGTAGGAACGGGCAGACACTGTTGGCCCAATTGATCGAAAGGAATATAGGGGCCTATTATCTGGGCTCAATCATCCCTGATGCTCTTTTTTACGACGTGTCCCCGTTTCGTCTAAATGCCGAAAAATACGTTTGGCTCTCCCGAGCCTTTCACAAAGAAGAGACAGCCAAAAATGATCAACAAGCTGTAAGCCTTTTCAGGTCTGTTGAGGCCAATCCTCGTGTTTGGCGGTTGAAGATGGCATTTGCGGCTGGGATTATAACTCATACGGTAATCGATCGTATCTTCCATGAACTAATTGAGTATTATACATCGACCTGGGGTGAAAGGGGCTCGGTCGCTACGGCAACCCATCGGCAGATTGAGACATTAATCGATATGATTCTCCTGCGACCATTAAACATGACCCCTCGGCAGATTAACCTTGCACATTTCATTCAGCTTGATGAACGCACCAAATACTCCCTATTTGGCTTCTATTTGGACCATTTAGTTGAAGACCACAAGGAAGACCCCCCTTTGTTGAACACCCTGAGAAGGTCACACGACCAACAATGCCTGTTCATTAAATTATTTGCCACCTTGCCCCTATACCACATCATTAAACTCACTAACAAGCTTGTGGCAGGCCGCTTGATAGCATGGCACAGTCTCTTTTATCCGGAGGAGGTGGGACCCCAAACATTTCCGGTGTTCGGTAAGATGGGGGTAAATTCTCTAAGGGATGAACGCCTCTTTGATGGAGGATTGGGGGCCTGTAGAGAAGCGGCCTCAAACGAGGCAATCTCACACATTAACATGGCCCTGAAAGCGTTTGCTTAGAAATGGTTTCAAAATCTCAGATCGTGTTTCAGGGCAAGTCGTAGACCCCGAGCTTGCCGTCGGGGGCGTCCCGCTCAAAAGACGGGACAACACAGCCGTGGGGCGCAAAGTGGGGTTTTGAAACCACTTCTGGCGTAAATGATTATTGACAGTAATCCTGTAATCCTGTAACTACCTGCCGTGTCTTCAGGCCTGTACCAAGGAGAGTTCAGCATGGCTCAGGAAACTTCACCAAGCGTGAAGTTCTCAAATAGGGGTAGATATGTGCCGCTGGTCGGTCTTTGCGTTTTTTTCATCGGGGTTGGCGTTTGGTTTGCCCTTAGAGAAGCAAAAGCCCCCGAAAAATCACCTCAGTCTGCATTGACACCTGCGCCGCAAAGGAAGATAGCCGTCCCCCCTGAAAAAGTCATAGACTACAATAAGCTTCAAGAGAGGACTGACGAGGGCTTGACGGCTATGATGGAAGCACGAAAGGCGCCATATGGTGTTGAAAAGAGTATCGACATGATTGTGAGGTCGGATGAGTCTATCAAGGTCGGCGAAGAGACTCTTCGGATGAAGAAGATACTCGATCAGATTCGACTCAGATCTGGAGAGATCGTTGAAGACGATCTGGCAGGTGCATCCGAACCAGAGGCGGGGGAAGATGTTTTTGGGATTCACGTGGTTCAGCCGCATGAGAACATATGGGACATACACTTTAATCTTTTGAAGGATTACTACGACCACAAGGGCATTCAACTCTCCCCTTTGGCTGATGAGCCAGACCGTCAGGGATATAGCTCCGGGGTGGGCAAGGTCTTGAAGTTTTCGGAGAACTTGGTTCACATCTATAATCTCAGGGAACGCAGGATTGAGACGGATCTGGATCAGATTTATCCCTTGAGCAAGATTGTCATCTATAATATGGACAGGGTATTTGCTCTCCTTGATGCAATTGATTATGAAGATGTTAATCGAATTGAGTTCGACGGAGAGACTATATGGCTGCCGGCCGTTCAATAGCTTGGCCAGGATAAAATAAGATGATTAAACGATATACCCGTGAGGCCATGGGCCGTGTATGGACAGAGGAATACAAATTCCAGACGTGGCTTCAAGTTGAGATCCTGGTCTGCGAAGCATTGGCCAAAATCGGCCAGATCCCCAAGAAAGCGGCGCAGAATATCCGCAGGAAGGCACGGTTTTCTCTTGACAGGATCAGTGCCATTGAAGCCGAGACCAAACATGATGTGATTGCCTTCTTGACTAGTGTTGGAGAGACGGTTGGCCCGGACGCCCGCTACATTCATTTAGGGCTGACGTCATCGGACATCCTGGATACTGCCATGGCCGTTAGGCTAAGGGAGGCGTCCAAACTGATTTTGAAGGCATGTGACAGTCTCCTTGTTGCCCTGAAAAGAAAAGCCATGACTCACAAGCACACAGTCATGGTCGGTCGCTCCCACGGCATCCATGCCGAGCCTATTACCTTCGGTTTGAAGCTGGCGTTGTGGTATGACGAAATGCGAAGAAATCGCAGGCGGATTCAGCAGGCCATGGAAGCCATAAGTGTTGGAAAGATTTCGGGGGCTGTTGGTACGTATGCCAATATTTCTCCAAAGGTAGAAGCTTATGTGTGCAAAAAACTGAGTCTCCAGCCTGCGGCCATCTCCAGCCAGATTGTCCAGAGAGACCGGTATGCAGAGTTCTTTGCGACATTGGCTATCGTGGCCTCTACGATAGAGAAGATAGCTGTGGAAGTTCGGCACCTTCAAAGGACAGAGGTCTCAGAAGCCGAGGAGTATTTTTCAAAGGGGCAAAAAGGGTCCTCTGCAATGCCTCACAAACGCAATCCAATCGGCTCCGAGAACCTGTCGGGCCTGGCAAGGTTGGTTCGCTCGAATGCAGCCGCGGCCATGAACAATGTAGCGTTATGGCATGAACGAGACATCAGCCACTCTTCTGTGGAAAGGGTTATCGCCCCTGACAGCACCATTCTGGTTGACTATATGCTGGGCCGCACAGCAGAAATCATTCACAAGCTGGTCGTCTATCCAAAGAGGATGCAGCAAAACTTGGAACTCAACCGGGGGCTTATCTTCTCTCAGCAGATACTCCTTGCTTTAGCCATGAAGGGTGTCAGCCGCGAAACAGCGTATAAGATGGTTCAAAAACAGGCTATGCAAGCCTGGAAGAAGGAAAAGAACTTGAAGGACCTTGTCCTGAATGATTCAGATATTCGAGATTACTTGAAACTCGAAGAGATTGAAAGACTCTTTGACGTGAAGGCCCAGCTGAAACATGTGAACACCATCTTTACCCGTGTTTTTGGAACTGAGGGTTTAAAGCGTAAAGCCCCAAGGGCCGGAAAGAAGTAGTTGCATATGAGCCCTTTACCTATTAGACTAAAAAGCTTGGTCTTCTTTTCGGCTACATTGGCTCTATTTATCGGAAGCTGCACGACAACCACACGGTTTGCCGGGTCCGGTGGCCCCTATCACACAGAAACCTACAAAAGCGTGTGTGACGAATAGAGCAGAGAGGCCCGCATACATCGCGGACTTGAGGTAGAACTCATTGTTGCAGCAACTTTCAAGTCACAGCAATTTCGACGTGCATACGCTGATGAGTACGCCAAGGCTTACAGGCTTTCACCCCAGCGGGAAAAGCGGTTTGTGGAAGATCAACTTGAGGGCGCTGCCCGCGTCCATGAGTTCCTGATCGCAAGTTTTGTACCGGAAGAAAAGTGGAACGATTTTGACAAAGCCGGGTCGATGTGGCAGCTTTATCTGGTTAATGATCAAAACGAGCGTGTGGCGCCCGTTGAAGTAAGGAGGGGTAGGCGAGAGGACGCTGTCACACCTCACTTCTTCCCTTACGTCACGCCTTGGAAGTCAGTTTATACGGTAAGGTTTCCGTACAACATCCTCACAACTGACGAGCCCATTATTGAAGAAGACACAAAGGAGATTAAGCTGGTCATCACCAGTGTCCTCGGCACTGCTGAGATGGACTGGAAGCTCAAGTGATTGAACCTTAATCGAGCGTAAACAAAATGAAGGAACCTTCAATGTTGAATATTGACAATTGAGATGTGAAGGTTATTGTCTATTTGCGAGTTATCAGCCGGCCAATTACCAAAAACTAACAGCCATAGGAGGTATTTATCTTGATTGATATAGCATATGCCATGGGCGCGGGAGGGGGCGCATCCGGACAGGGTGGCGGATTTGGGGCCATGGTCCCCCTGATCCTGATGTTTGCCATATTCTACTTTCTTTTGATACGACCCCAGCAGAAGAAACAGAAAGCGCATCGCCAGCTGCTCGGCGACCTCAAGAAAGGAGATCGTGTCATCACAAGTGGTGGATTGTATGGACGTATTACGGGGATCACCGACACGGTTGTGACACTTGAGATTTCGGAAAAGGTGCGTGTGAAGGTGGGTCGCGGCAACATAGCAGGACTGACACAAAGCGACGCTCCCAAGCAATAAAGGAAAATCATCGTAACACCTTCGATTTGCCAAAGACTTTTTGTGAAGCTCCCCCACAAGAGGTTGGGGGGTCGCTTCGCGGGCTTGGGCACCCGGTAATGAACAAGGCCATTTGGGAATAGCCTCTCGGGCACCTTCCCAAAGCGTACTTTGGCCCGTCTTGTTAAGGAATATTGAATCTATGCAACTCAAGTGGAAGCTGTTTCCCATTCTTTTTCTCATAGTCGTAGCATTGGTGTATGTGGTGCCTTCGGTCTCTCCGAATCTCCCTGCCTGGTGGAGGTCTCTTGGCATACTCCCCACCGAGAAGATCCACCTGGGCCTCGATCTCCAGGGGGGCATGCACCTTGTGCTGGAAGTTCAAACGCAGAAGGCTGTCGAAAGCAGAATCGAACGGACCGCTCAAGAGCTCCGGGATGCCATGAAAAAGGCCGGCATTAGATACGCTGATCTCGACCGGGCCAAAGAGATTGAAATATCGCTCCGCATATTGAATGTGCAAAACGCCGAGGCTTTCGATGACATGCTTGACAAGCAGTTCCCGAGGCTCCGGCTCGTATCCAAGACTTCTGAAGGTGAGGATCTTCTTGTGCGCCTCGACCTTCCTGAACAGGAAGTCAAGTATATAAAAGAGATGGCGTCCAAACAGGCAATGGAAACCATCCGAAACCGCATCGACCAGTTTGGTGTGAGCGAGCCGGACATTCGTCGCCAGGGGGAAAATCGCATACTAATCCAGCTCCCGGGAATCAAAGACCCCCAAAGGGCCATCAACCTGATCGGACAGACAGCCCTTCTGGAATTCAAACTGGTGGACGAGGAGCATGACGTTCAGGATGCCTTGAAAGGAAAGATTCCACCGGCCGATGACATCCTTTATCAGATTACCCAAGACAAGGTTACAAGGCGGGAGACAAAGACCCCGTTCCTGGTCAAGAAACGAACCTATCTCACGGGCGAATATCTGACCGATGCCAGGGTTCAGATCGACTCCCAATTCGGTGAGCCGTACGTTGGGGTCGACTTTGATAAAAAGGGGGCTCGGCTCTTCGAACGAATTACCGAAGCGAACGTAAAGAAACGCCTTGCAATAGTACTGGACGGGCGCATTTACTCAGCTCCGGTCATTCAGGAGAAGATCGGCGGGGGGCGTGCGCGTATCACGGGCAACTTCACTACTGAAGGGGCCAGGGACCTGGCTATTGTGCTCAGGGCGGGTGCCCTGCCCGCACCGGTCACGATTCTTGAAGAGCGGACCGTGGGACCCTCCCTTGGCCGCGACTCGATTGAGAAAGGGCTCCTTTCCATGTGGGTCGGTGGCATCCTCGTGGTTCTTTTCATAGCTGTTTACTACAAAGGAGCCGGTATCATTGCAAATGTTGCCCTTGGCCTGAATATTATCTTGATTGCGGCAGCTTTGGCCTTCTTTCAGGCGACGCTCACTCTCCCGGGCATAGCCGGAATCATTCTGACTATTGGTATGGCTGTGGATGCCAACGTGATTATCTTTGAACGCATTCGGGAAGAGGTTCGAGTGGGCAAGACCCCCAGAGCTGCGGTGGATGCCGGTTACGGAAAGGCCACCTTGACGATTCTTGATGCCAACGTGACCACCCTCATTGCGGCCCTGGTCCTCTTTCAATTTGGCACCGGGCCCATAAAGGGCTTTGCTGTGACGCTCACTATCGGCATCCTGGCAAGCCTTTTTACCGCTATTGTGGTCTCAAGGCTCATTTTTGACTATCTGATTTTTCAGCGGCACATAAAGAGACTCAGCGTATAGACGAGTGAATGAAATATGCAATTTATCAAACCTGACATCAACATCGACTTTATAGGTAAAAGAAAAATCGCCTTCGTGGCCTCCTTCGCCCTGATCGCCATCACCATTGTCTCTCTGATTATCAAGGGGGGGCCCAGGTACGGGGTTGACTTTGCGGGTGGCACGGTGGTTCAGGTCAAGTTCTCAAAGGAGATAGAACCCGGAGTTATCAAGAAGGCTCTGAAAGGAATAGATCTAGGTATCACTTCGGTTCAGGGATTTGGAGAAAGGACAGAGCATGAGTTCTTGATCAGGGCAACCGAGGGGACCGAGGGCTTGGAGAGTCTGGCCTCCAAGATCAAACAGGGGCTTGAGTCTGCGTATCCGGATAATAAGGCGGAAGTGCGTCGTGTGGAGATGGTGGGCCCCAAGGTTGGAAAAGACCTTCGGGAGAAGGCGCTTTTTGCCATGTTTTTCGCCATCCTCTTTATTGTGGTCTATATCTCGGGGCGGTTTGAGCTCAAATGGATGCTGAGCATAATCATGGCTTCATGCCTCATTTTGACCCTTTACATAGTTTCCAGATTTGGCCTCAGCATCCCGATTCTGATTTTGATCGCGTTGCTGGTCACTCTGGTGTTAAGTTTCTATCTTAAGCTGAAATTCGCCATGGGAGCTATTGTCGCGTTGATACACGATGTCATTATTACTGTCGGGGTCTTCTCCCTGACTAACAAAGAATTTACCCTTCCAATCATTGCGGCCCTTTTGACGATCATAGGCTATTCCCTAAATGACACCATCATTGTGTTTGACCGTATCCGTGAAAACTCCCGTAAATATCACCGACAACCTTACGAATTAATCATAAACAGGAGTATAAACGAGACATTGAGCCGCACCCTGCTAACGTCCTTGACTACCTTAATGGTGGTAGTCGCTCTTTTTGTTCTAGGAGGAGGCATTATCCATGATTTTGCCTTTGCTCTGATTATCGGCGTTTTCGTGGGAACCTATTCCTCAGTTTATGTGGCAAGCCCTGTGCTGATTGTGTGGCAGGAAACCGTGAAAAAATCCAAGGGCAAAACAAGGAAGACACGTCGGCAAAAATAGACAATTGAAAACTACCCCTCTATTAGAGCAGATGGCAGAGGACGTTTGAACTGAAGGAACTTGCGAACTCTCTTTACTTCGATTTCCTAAGTTGTCCCCACCCCCCTCTCACTGAAAGCCCTTGACACAGCCATCCGCTTATTCGTATAGAGGCCATGCTCCGATAGATGCTGGGTACCAGGTTATGGATACCGGGTCTTTAATAAGAGTCTCGTCCGGACATGCTTCTGTATCGCGGTGTATCGGAAATGGACCAGACTAACATCAAGTGTCCAGGCATGGAACAACCCTCAACGCGCGACGAATTCTGACGACTAATGGAATCCCGTATTCAGTGGCTGGGCCTAAAGACCGTTCCGGGCGTGGGTAACCGTACATTTCTAAACCTTATTCAACATTTTGGAGAACCCGACAAGGTATTCTCGGCTTCAAGAGGAGAACTGTTGCAGGTAGAAGGGATTAACGATCGTCTGGTATCGGCCGTTCAACACTACAAGATTCCCAAGAGGGTCGAAGAGGACCTATCCCTTGCCCAAAAGAGTGGGGTAAGGATCATCACCTTTGCAGACCCTGACTACCCTACCCTTCTGCGTCACATACACGATCCCCCTCCCGTTCTTTATGTGTACGGGAAGCTTCACCCGGATAGTTTGAACATTGCGATTGTGGGATCGCGAAATGCAACACCTTATGGGCTCACCGTAACCGAACGCCTGAGTGGTGATCTTGCCCGACGTGGGTTTACCGTGGTAAGCGGAATGGCGCGGGGCATTGACTCTGCTGGCCACCGAGGGGCACTGGCTGCCGGGGGCAAGACGATCGCTGTGCTGGGATGCGGGCTGGGAACCATATATCCGGCCGAAAACAAGAAGCTCTTTCACAGAATTGCCGAAAACGGTGCGGTCGTTTCGGAATTCCCTTTTCTGACTTCACCCGAGGCTCACAACTTTCCAGCACGGAACCGGATAATAAGTGGTCTCTCCCTCGGCGCAGTCATTGTCGAGGCGACTCATCAAAGCGGCAGTCTCATAACAGCGCGTCTTGCAGCCGAGCAGGGACGAGAAGTATTTGCAGTCCCAGGTAGCGTTACCTCCTTTAAGAGTATGGGAACACATCGCTTGATCAAGGAGGGGGCAAAGTTGGTGGAGCATGTCGATGATATCGTGGAGGAGCTTAACATCAGCCAGCCAATGGCCTCAGTAAATATCAAGGAAGAACCGAACATACCATTGACACCGGAAGAGAAAAGGCTCGTGGATGAATTGAGTCCATATCCAGTCCATATCGATAAGTTGGTTCGACGGCTGTCACTTTCAGCAGCACAGGTCTCAGGCCTTCTTTTGCAGCTGGAGTTGAAGGGATTAGTGACTCAAAGCCCTGGTAAGTTGTTTGCAAAATCGGAACCCTGAGCCGGATAAACCGGAAGCAGACAAGAATGTAGAATAATGAACAAGGAATCCCGAATGTCGAGGTTTTTCCTTCTTACTTCCTTGTTCGACATTCGACCTGCCCGCAATGCCTTTGCGTAGATTCAGGGTAGTGTTTCAACGTGCATGTCACTGCCTGACATTGCTCTGCATTTGAGCACTTTGCATGGCAGGCGGGTATTCGTTATTCCAAGATTGTTTTCTGCCAGAAAAAACGCGGATTTTATTAGTAACGGACTATTCCAAACCATAGGAAGGATATCCCTTGAGCAAAGCACTTGTTGTTGTTGAGTCTCCCACTAAGATCAGAACTCTCAAGAAATACCTTGGCCCTGATTTTGATATTGCCGCTACCGTAGGTCATATAAAAGATCTGCCGGTAAAGAAGCTCGGAATTTCTATAGAAGACGGTTTCAAGCCCGAATACACAACGGTCCAGGGCAAAGAAAAGGTGGTTCGTGCCCTCAAAAAGGCAGCCGGTGATCTTAAGGACATCTACCTGGCACCAGACCCGGACCGAGAAGGTGAAGCCATTGCATGGCACACGGCAGAAATTCTTAAGAAGAAAGGGCGCCGGTTTCACCGCGTCCTTTTTCATGAGTTGACTCAAAATGCGGTACAGGCTGCGATGGCTTCCCCTCAGCAACTCGACAAGCACAGGTTTGAATCCCAGCAGGCCAGGAGAATCCTGGATCGCCTGGTGGGTTATCTGATCTCGCCGATCCTGTGGCAAAAGGTTCAGCGGGGTTTGAGCGCGGGTCGTGTGCAGTCAGTAGCCGTTCGCATGATCTGCGAACGTGAAAGGCAGATTCAGGCCTTTAAGCCTGAGGAGTACTGGAGCGTTACCGCACAGCTTGAAGGCGAGCCTCCCCCGCCTTTTCTTGCCAAGCTCATCAAGAAAGACAACAAGAAGCTTAGTATTCCAGACGAAGAAGCAGTCCAGACCGTCCTCAAAGACCTTGCGACGGCCGATTTCAAGGTGGAAAAGGTTGTTAAAAAAACCCAGAAGAGAAATCCTTTACCGCCTTTCATAACGAGTAAACTCCAGCAGGAGGCAATTCGCAGGCTGAGGTTTTCTGCCAGGAAGACAATGGTGGTCGCCCAGCAGCTTTACGAGGGTCTTGACCTCGGTCCGGGAGAGCCAGAAGGTCTGATCACCTATATGCGTACTGACTCTACGCGCGTTGCCCAGGAAGCCATCCATGAAGCTCGGGACCTGATCAAGGACGAATTTGGCCCTGAGTACCTGCCGGCCCAGCCCCGTGTCTTTAAGAACAGGAAAAAAGCCCAGGATGCCCATGAGGCCATACGACCCACGTCGGTGACCCGCAGGCCGAAAGATATCGCCCAATTCCTATCCAAAGATCAGTTGGCCCTATACGAATTGATCTGGCAGCGTTTTGTGGCCTGCCAAATGAAACCAGCCCTGTTTGATAGGACTTCGGTGACCATCTCAGCTGCGCCATACACTTTTCAGGCCTCGGGCTCATTGATGCGTTTCTCAGGCTTTATGGCTCTCTATACCTCGTCAGATGACAAGGAGAGCCAACCAGACAACGACAAGGCCATGCCACCTCTTGCAGCAGGGATGCCCTTGAAATGTCACGGACTGGAACCCAAACAGCATTTTACTCAGCCCCCTCCTCGCTTTTCCGAAGCCTCACTTGTTAAAGAGCTCGAAGAAAACGGCATTGGTAGACCAAGTACCTACGCGGCCATCCTGACCACCATCAGAGGCAAAGGATATGTGGACCTGGTCAAGAGGTACTTCAAACCGACCGAGCTGGGCTTTATCGTAAATGACCTGCTGACAGAGAGTTTTCCAGACATCTTAAACGCTGATTTCACCGCCCACATGGAGGATGACCTCGACAAGATTAAGGATGGCGAAATTGATGCGGTTGCAGTACTGGAAACTTTCTACGACTCATTTAAGAAGGCGGTGGAGCGGGCAACAAAAGAGATGCACAGTGTCAGGGGCGATGGTTTGGCTGTTGACCTGAACTGCGCGTCATGCGGTCGTCCCCTCACAATCAAGGTCGGGAAGAGTGGACCGTTCCTCGCCTGCTCAGGCTACCCCGAGTGTAACTTCACACGAAATTATACCCGCGATGAAACAGGGCAGATTGAAATCGAAGAGCCGGCCCCAGATCAGCCCACAGATGAAACATGCGAAAAATGCGCAAGCCCCATGGTGCAAAAACGGGGACGCTTTGGCCCATTCCTTGCGTGTTCGGGCTACCCCGCCTGCAAGAACACCCGCTCCCTGAATGCAAAGGAAGCCGCCAAAACCGAGTCTACCGGCGTGAAGTGTCCGGAGAAAGGATGCGATGGGGAGATTGCCGCAAGAAGATCAAAGCGGGGGAGGATATTTTATGGTTGCACCAGTTATCCGAAATGCACTTTTGCCCTTTGGGACAAACCCGTGCCTCAATCCTGCCCGGAGTGCGAAGCCCCTTTTGTTTTGGAGCGCACGACCAAAAAGGAGGGGCCACATCTGAAGTGTTCCGACAAGGACTGCCCCTATAAAGAGCCGCTAAAAAACACCGACAACGACACCTCTTAACTAGTGCCTATCCACAAATAAGTAACAAGTGTCGGGCACCGGCCAAGTTTTCAATTCATAAATGAGGAGTTTTGTTGCCGGGCAATGCTTCGCGCCTGGTGAGCAAGGCCGCACAAGCCCGCCCGCCTCGCCTGAGCGCTCGCGATGGCGGGCAGGGGTTTTCGTTGAGGCGTACAGATCATACGCCGCAGACGGAAATCCGCGGAGAACGCCGCTCATCGGGAAAAAGGCCATTTATGGATGGAAACCAACTATTTCTGGGCGGTCCCACCCACAATTATCTCTGGAATCCGGAGTGTGGGCTGGGCATCAGCCACCGGCATCCCCTGACCGTCTTTACCACAGGTGCCAATACCAAACCCTAGGTCATTTCCGACACGATCAATAGACTGCAGCACCCGTGGTCCGCTGCCGGTTAGAGTGGCCCCGCGAATAGGATCCCCGATTTGCCCATTTCGGATCAGATACCCCTCACTCACTTCAAAGACGAAATCGCCGTTCACAGTGTTGACCTGGCCCCCACCCATCTTTTTTACAAAGACACCTTCAGGTGTATTTCGCAAGATGGCATCCGGATCATCGTCCCCCGGAGCAATGAAGGTATTTGACATGCGTACAATGGGATGGTGCTTATACGATTCACGCCTGCCGTTTCCTGTAGATTCCTGATTGAATCTCATGGCAGAGAGCCTGTCGCACAGATAGTGCAGCAAAACCCCTTTTGCCACAAGGGTAGTTTCTTGTGCTGGCACACCCTCATCGTCATATCCGTAAGATCCTCGACGTTGGGGTATCGTAGCGTCATCAATCACGGTGATAAGTGGTGAAGCCACCGTCTCGCCAATCCTGTCACTGTATACCGAAAGCCCTTCGAGCGCTAGATCTGCCTCCAGCCCATGCCCTACAGCCTCGTGAATCATGGTTCCGCCAGCCTCACTCGACAAGATGACGGGCATTACACCGCTTGGTGCTTCCCTCGCCTCTATCGCCTGAACAGCCCTTCGGGCTGCGGTTTTGGCCACCTGGGCAGGATCCACCTCATCAAAGAGCTCAAACCCGATCAAGCCTCCTACAGGTTCATATCCGGTCTGAATGAGGTCATCTTCAGCCGCCACCACTTGCACGGCAAGCAACGTATAAGTTCGATCCTCCTCCACCAGGAACCCTTCTGAATTGGCCATGACAATCTTTTGATGCTTATCGCTGTAAACCACCTTAACCTGCCGAACGCGCGAGTCGACGCTGCGGGCTGCTGCATTCGCTTCTCTAACAATAGCAACCTTCCTGGTGGTTTCAACGATGTCCGGAAAAAGACTCACCTCAAGGTTCACACGAGGTCTGAGGGGGTACTCTTGTGCAATGATACCCCCGGAACCGGACTTCACCGCACCGGCCAAATCATCTGCAAGGGCCAGGACATCTGTTTCAGAAAAACTATTGCCATAAGCGTAGGAAGTTTTGAAATCGGCAATGGCTCGGACGCCTATGCCAGCATCCGTGCCGCTGATGACATTTTCAATCTTGTTATCATCACACACGATGGCATTGGTTCGGCTCGACTCATGATATAAATCAGCAAAGGAACCTCCGTTTCTCAGAACCGTCCTAAATATCTTTTCGAGGTGATAATGACCAATCATGGATATGCTTTATGTGAGTTGTTTTCTGATTATCTCCGCAATCTCTCTGCAGTGACCTTCAGTCTCCTCGTGGGTAGGTCCCTCCACCATCACGCGACACAGGGGCTGTGTACCAGAATAGCGGACCAGCACCCTTCCCCCATCTCCCAAGATCCTTTCTACACGCTCAACAACAGCAACAACCTCGGGCACTCCCTCTATGGGCCGTTTATCCTTCACCTCGACATTGATCAAGCGCTGTGGAAATACCTTCATGAGTCTGGCAAGCTCCGAAAGGGGCTTGCCCGTCTTTTTCATAGCACTCACCAGTTTGATGGCAGTTATGATCCCGTCTCCGGCGTTGTGGTGGTCCAAGAATAACATGTGCCCGGAGTCTTCCCCACCAATGCTCGCCCCCCTTGCCAACATTTCCCGCAGCACGTATCTGTCGCCCACTTGCGTTGTCACAAGGTCGATGCCCAACTTCCTCAAGGCAAGCCCCAGCCCGATATTGCTCATTACTGTGCTTATGACCCGGTTATTGGCAAGCCGGCCCTCTTCTTTCATAACCTTAGCGCAGATAACCAATATTTGCCCGCCGGTGAGCACCCCGCCAGTTTCATCCACGGCCGTAACACGATCCCCATCTCCATCAAAGGCAAATCCAACATCAGCTTTGCTTCTCAACACTTCTTCAGACAGGCTTTCGGGGTGCTCGGATCCGCAGTTCAGATTAATATTGCTGCCATCAGGATCTGCAAAGAGAGTATTCACACTAGCACCTAATTCCTTGAAGGCAGCAGGGGCCGCATGAAATGTAGCTCCATTGGCGCAATCCAAGACGATATTGAATCCTTCCAAGCTCTTGTCTTTGGAGGCCACATCCTCCAAAAAGGCTGAATAACGACTCGGGGCGTCTGTGACAGGACGTGCCCTACCAAGAGTCTGACGTTCGTCAGATAGTGCAAGTGTATCATCTTCAAGAATCAGCTCTTCAATCTCAAGCTCCATTTCATCGGAAAGTTTTAACCCGTCTCCCTGAAAGATCTTGATTCCATTATCCGGAAACGGGTTATGTGAGGCTGAAATCATAACTCCCGCATCAAAGCCCATGCTTCTCGTTATGTATGACACTCCCGGCGTGGGCAAGAATCCTGCTAAAAGGGCATCACCACCCATGGAACAAATGCCTGAAACCAGAGCATGCTCAAGCATGTCTCCCGAAATTCTAGTGTCTTTCCCGATAACAATCTGTGTCTTGGCACTGTCACGTTTGAACACGTGGGTTACAGCACGCCCGATTTTCAAAGCCATCTCCGAGGTCATGGGATATTCATTGGCCACGCCTCTGATTCCATCAGTACCAAATAACCTACCCATACGTGTTACCCTCTATACGTCCGTAAAAGACGGAATGAGCTTAAGCGCTTGCTGGTTGACGTCATCAACAATCCCCTGAAGCCATTTGGTTCCCTTGGCAGAGCAAGCTTCATCCAACCCTTGGATGACTGCCACGTAATCAGAACCTCTTTCCTCAATATGTCCACCGAGCTCTTCCAGGAACATCTCGCGCATAGCGGGGTCTCCCGGGTTGTTCTGGTTAGCATTGAACATATCTTCGAGCTCCGGCCATGTTTTAAACAACTCTTGCTCCTGTCTCAAGAGATCCTCGCTTGCCTTATCCTTCATAATCACTCGGTATTTCTCGACAGATTCAGGCATCTTCTTAGATAGTGCTCCGAGGCGATCTATTCGCTCCTTAATAGCCATGTCCAACTTGTCCAGCACACCTTCATACAACATTTGGCCCATCACATCGCCTTTGAGAAACTGGGAACGAACCCCGACGTACCATTGCTTGAGCGCAATAAGATTGGCGATGTAATTGATGTTGTGGACGACAGGCCTTTTCACGTACCAGTATACACCTGGATAGTAATCGGGATCTCTTTCGATCGGGGCCCCACCCAGCAGAAGTGTGCCTCCCTTAAAGACGTCCCTTCGATATACCACGCCTGCGGCTATGACTGTTCCGTATTCCACGCGTACAGGCCCAACCAGACCTCCTTGCCCTCCAAGAAAGACAGGAGGTTGATTCAGCATTACACCGCGCGGCACATCACCAATCAAAGAAGGGGTGGCTTTATCCTGATTAGGGGTATAGTTGAAATGGATGTAAGAGCTGCCTACCTCACTATGATTCTTCCGACTTGTCCCCCCTGCCATGAAACAATCGCAGAAGTTGATAAGGCTCCCCAGGGTCACAAACGGGAACAGAATGGTTTGCTTGAGGCCCACCATATGGGCGCCATTGGCTTCTTCTTCAA
Source organism: Desulfobacteria bacterium (assembly GCA_030145395.1). Taxonomy (GTDB): domain Bacteria; phylum Desulfobacterota; class Desulfobacteria; order Desulfobacterales. The sequence continues at coordinate 698 of JAQYVR010000233.1, read as the reverse complement.
GAATACACCCATCTCGAACCTGAGCACCTGAGCCCATGTTAGCCTTTTCAAGAAATACAGACCTCCCGAAGAAACCACCTTTTAGTTCAACGTTCGCCCCTATCTGGCAATCTTCCACGGTTACAGGCCCCTCGAAGCCAAGTTTCACGCCGGGCATGATCAAGGTTTTCTCACCAAAGATCTTGCAACCCCCATAAATGACAACGCCATCTCCTGCAATACGATCTAATGAGACGTCATCTCCCACCAGTACACTCTGGGGGTTAGGTATGGTGGCCCCTTTTTCAAGAAGCCGTTCTATCTTATCTGTTTGTTCCGAATGCATTAAGGCTTCCTTTCGTAAGGTTTCCACGTTGTGCTGACCGTGGCTGTTCTGTATGACTGCCGACACCTGGATATCAGGACACGAATGGCCCTTTTGGGCAGCTTACTATGAAAGATTGCCCTGTTGTCAAGCGGTTTTGCTTGCCCGGATCCACCGTCTGTCAAGTTTGCCGGAGGTTGAAGCTCTCAGACTTAAACGTCCGAGAGCTTCCCGGTAAGGGACCTTTCTGATTTCAGATAGCTTCTTCATACGCTCGACCAAGGTCGGGCGTATGAGAAGCAGGCCGGTCGCGGCGGTGGGTGCGCTGACGTACTAGGGTACTTCAAGTGCCCACCAACAAAGAAGATCCGGTGAAATCGGCAGACCAGAAGGG
>JAQYVR010000216.1 GCA_030145395.1 Desulfobacteria bacterium | reverse complement strand
ACAACATCGGCGACCGCTTTATCAACATGTCACTGGCAGCCAAGCTGGCCAAGGCCGGATTTGACGTGGTCACCGATGACCAGCTGCCCGTACCTAAGGATTACCCTCTTCCCAGACGGTATAACAACATCACCTGGGCCTACAGCAGACGGATGCTGAAGACCGCTATCTGGATCAGCAACACCGATGATATCTATCCGGTTGTGGTCGGCAATTTCGGCTGCGGGCCCGACTCGTTCACCTTCCCGCTGCTCCAGGAGATATTGGAACACAGACCAAGCCTGTTTCTGGAGTTTGACGAACATCGAGCGGATGCCGGGCTGGTCACGCGGGTTGAGGCCTTCGCCCACCGGGTGGCAAGCTGGCGGCGCCGGGAACAAAGGCAGAAAAGCAAGGACGAAGTTGGCAGAAAGGGTTCTGGTCGAAAAAAACCGGTTACCCGGGTCTCGACCCATGATGAGAAGACGGAGTATATAATACCCTACTTTTCAGACCATGCCCGCGCCTTTGTCGGCGCCTTCGGGTCTAAAGGCATCAAGGCCCGCGTCCTGCCCCTGCCTGATCACAATTCGTACGAGGCCGGGGTGGAGTTCTCGGGTGGCAAACAGTGTCATCCGTTTCAGCTCATTGCCGGCGATCTTGTCAATCTGGCCCGTTCAAAGGATCTGCCGCAGGGTGCCAGGTACCTTCTGCCCATAGTTGAAACCAGCTGTCTGATCTCGCAATATGTACCCACGATCCAGATGTATATGGATAAGTTGGGGAGGAGTGACGTCAGGGTTATAAGCGCCAATTCACTCGGACTTCTCGACAAGTTCGGGCCGATGTTCGTGTTCAACTTAGGCAAGGTGCTTCTGGGCATTGAGTACCTGTCGCGGCTCAGGTTCGAAATGCGGCCCTATGAGAGAGAGAAAGGGTCTGTGGACCAGGCCTATTTTGCCGGCCTGGAAACCATTTACCAGAGTCAGCTTGAGGAAAAGACCAACCAGGGGATACTGGAAGCGGCCCGAGCGCTTGATGCGGTAGCTACAAGAGACAGGGGCTCCAAACCGGTAATCGCCATCACCGGCGATATTTATACCCGGGTCAACCCGGCGGCGAACGGCGGGCTGTTCGAGCTGCTGGAGGGCCTCGGCTGCGAGGTGTGGCCGTCGCCGACCCTAGTGGATGTCATCATGACCGGCCAGGAGATCCTCACCCGTCAGTACTGGCAAGATGGCAAACCGCTCGATATGGTGTCGTCGTGGGGGCGGGTGCTGGTCAATAACTTAGGGGCCAGCAATGTCATCAAGAGCTTCGAAGGAAGGCTTACCAATCTCATGGACCCCCATGCCGAGGAGGTACTCAAATACACGGACGGTATTTTGCCCGGCGAGCCGGAGCTGCTTGTTTCCCTGAATGTCGCCAAGCATGTCGATTTCGCCAACAAGGGGGTAGACGGCATCTTAAATGTCTACTGTCTGAACTGTTTGGTCGGCACGGCGACCACCTCGATTTTCAAGCGGCTGGCCGAACGCACATCCGGTGTACCGATGATGCCGCTGGTCTTTGACGCCATGGGCGGGACGCATGTGAAAAACAGGGTGGAGGCCTTTGTTCATCGTGTTGTGCGCAACCGCGAGGAGAAGCTTGCCGCAGTGGGGACCGCGGAAACCTGGGCGACCGACGACCCGGCCGGCAGCCATGTGGCCCGCCTCATGGAACTGTTCGACAAAAAGCTCTTTGACGTCAGGATGACGAATATGAAGCTGCCGGAGATGAAGATCCCCGATCTGCGGTTACCGTCCATGAAAATGCCCCAGGTGAAGATCCCTCATATGTGGCTGCCCGAAGGACTGTGGGATTGGAAAAAGAAAAAGGAACAGAACGGGAAAAAAATGAAAAATAATTAGCGTTTCTTCTTGCTGGGCCGCTTCCTCAAACACACAAGCAGCATGTCCCTGACATGCATGTGCTCGCCAGTTTTTTAGCACCACTCATACGGATAGAGGTCTTCATAAAGAAACGCCATTTGTTCGTCAGGCCGACGTCTTTGGCTTGATTCCAAAACCCTTCCGATACGAAGTAACTCATCAGCTAGGTTGCGGAGCTGCTACCAGCCACGCAAGGGTGCCTCTGTCCTTTTCCCACAATTCAGCGGGACAATGCATTTATGGGCACGGACCTTGCTCAATGAATAGTTGAGGCAGGCGGGCAGTGACCGACGGCCAAGGCGAAATACTACTTAAATTGCTTGGTTGTAAGGGATTGAAAGAAATCGGCTCGCACAGGCAGCGTGGAAATTATGCCACATGTGGTGGGATTATTTCCACAGAGTAAGACCTAAATTGAGCGTTTCAAATTTTGAAAAGGATTTATTTTATTAAAATGAATTGAATCGATTAGAGTTTTCAAAACTCGAAACCCTTCGGGATCGCCGGATTTACTGCATCTCCTTCGGAGTCTCGCAGGCGCCCCGAAGGAAGTGCCCCTGGGGTGCTCGCTTACCTGTAATCGGGCTGGAGTTTATACCCTGAAAGGGTGCATCACGCCATGGCGTGATAGCGGAAAGATCTCTTCCGCTGATCTGCAGCAAATCCAACAATCGCTCAATTTAGGTGAGAATAACAAATGATATCCAGGTGCATGCAATGAACTCCCCTTTACCATTGGCGCAACAG
>JAQYVR010000190.1 GCA_030145395.1 Desulfobacteria bacterium | reverse complement strand
ATCAATGAGTTGACAATCAATCTGGGCTCCACTTTTGTCCGGCAGTTCATAGAAACCGTGCTTTTCCGCATAATCTTTTATCAATCCTGCTTCATCACTCATATCTTGAATAAAGTTGTAGAGTTCTTCACTATCCTTTTTATTTTGTTCATCTTTCACTGCACCGTAACCGTATAACAGGTTCAATACGCTGTGCATGTTTGCGCTGATGATATGCAGAGGACGATTCTGGAGTCCGGAATTCCATATTGCATCCTTAACCGATGCAGCCCATCTCTTGCAGTATGATTGGTGCAGCATTACATCTATGAGAGAAGGGGTGAAGTATACTGTGAACATGTCACGATTCTCTCGCTCATCCTCCAAACGTTTCCCAAGGTTGTAGACAATGCTGAGAAGACCGTTATTGGCGTTCTTTTCAGTTTTGCTTTTTTCAAAATATTCATATGTCTCCTTGGTTTCATGGTACGTCCTGCCAAGAAGGACACTCAAACTCCAGATTGCTTTATCTAAATCCTTGCCGCTGAGGTCAGCTCCCAAACCCACAGTTTTTTCAAGCTCTTTCCATTCCTTGGTTGGGTTGCTATCATCTCGCAGGTGCTCATGCAGCTTTTTCGCTTCTATGTAGAGAAAGGTCATATGGGTGAGGATATCATAGATCTCACTGGAATCCCGGGTGATAACAAAACACATCTCGTTCTCACTTACGCGATAGGAAATTCTTCTTCGTTTGGGTGGTTGGATTTTCTCAAACGAGGTACCATCCAGATCTTCTTTCGCGGTCAGGACAAATCGATGACACTCTTCGATTCCCCTCGGGAGTCTGTCCAGAATGTACTCGAGCCCTTTGAGTTCGATACTCTTTGGGTCATTCATGGCTCCATAGATTTCGGGGCTGAGGGTTCGCAGTGCATCTTCCAGTGCCTGGCCGGACTTTCCCCCCAGGGTATAATTTCCCCTCAAAAAGAGAGCATCAGCAACGATTTTAAACGTTCTGATTGCCAGTCTTGCCTTATGAGCTCTGGTTGTTTCTTCCACGGTTGTATTCCTCTCACAAGTCAGAATGACTAAGGTTTCAGGTGTCAGGTTTCAGGTGTCAGTAAGGAAAAACACAAAGGCAAAAATTGAAACCTGAACACTGAGACTGACACCTGACACTAGGCATCCGCCAGTGTCGTTCCCATCCCTCTAAGATCCTCCACGGCCCGCTTTATCCTTTCGGCCATGGCCTCTTCGGCAATTTTCATATAGACACGTGGGTCATACTTCTTTTTATCTCCCACTTCCCCATCCACCTTGACTACACCGTCGTAGTTCTTCAGCATGTGGTCCGCTATGGGACGGGTAAAGGCGTACTGGGTGTCTGTGTCGATGTTCATCTTCACAACCCCGTAATCAAGTGCTTCTCGAATCTCATCCAGGGATGAACCCGACCAGCCGTGGAATACGAAATAAAACTGGCCTTCCTCACCGTAAGCCTGTACCAAAGCCTCCTGACCGTCTTTAAGAATTGATGGCCTGAGTTTGACGTGACCCGGCTTGTAGACCCCGTGCACATTGCCGAAGGTCGCAGCCACCAAGTAGCGCGCATCTTTCACTTCATTCATTCTGCTGGCAGCCTCCAGCAGGTCTTCAGGTGTGCTATAGAGCTTTTCAGCATGCCCTTCGCCACTGACCCCATCCTCCTCACCGCCCACCACACCTACCTCGATTTCCAGAATGATTTCATTCTGGTGACAGCGCTCTAACAATGGCACGGCTATGTCCAGGTTTTCCTCCAAAGGAAGGGCACTTCCATCAAACATGTGGCAGTTGAAGAGATTTGGCATTCCGGCAGCCCGACGCTTCTCCGTCTCCTCAACGAGGGGAAGGACGAAGGTGTCAAGTTTGTCTGCCTGACAGTGGTCTGTGTGCAGGGCAACATAGATGTCATAACGCTCTGCAGCCCGGTGCACGTGTTCGGCAATGGACATGGCCCCCAGGGCCATGTCCTTGACCGACAAACCTGATGCAAACGCAGCACCACCGGTTGAGACCTGAATGATGCCGTCGCTTCGACTCTCGGCAAGACCTTTCAAAACTGCATTGGCTGTGGTTAGGGAGGTAACGTTTATGGCTGGGTAGGCGAACTTCTTTTCCAGTGCTCTATCGAGCATCTTACAATAGGTTTTATAATCAGCTATTGGCATTAGATCTCCTTTCGATTGCGGATTGGAGAAAAGAGTAGTCGAAAATCCGAATTCTACAATGGATTTACTTTTTTTTCAATTGATCCGCCACGGCTTGCGTGGCCGCTTTTACCGCCTCAGGATCGCCCAGATAGTAGTGGCGAATTGGAGCAAGATCGTCATCTAGCTCGTAGACCTGTGGAATCCCCGTGGGGATATTGAGCCCGACAATCTCCTCATCCGAGATGGTGTCCAGATACTTCACCAGGGCCCGGAGGCTGTTGCCGTGGGCAGCGATGAGCACCCGCTTGCCGGCTTGCACGTCCGGAGCAATAGTATCATGCCAGTATGGCAAGAAGCGCTCCACCGTGTCTTTTAGACATTCTGTGAGGGGAATCTCCTCGGGCTTGAGATCGGCATAGCGTGGGTCCTTGCCCGGATAGCGCTCGTCATCTGGGGTTAACGGGGGCGGCGGTGTATCGTAGCTGCGGCGCCAGATTAGAGTCTGTTCAGCTCCATGGCGCTCAGCTGTCTCACCCTTGTTGAGTCCCTGAAGTGCCCCGTAGTGGCGCTCATTAAGACGCCAGCTACGGCGCACCGGTATCCACATGAGATCCATTTCTTCAAGAACAAGCCAAAGCGTCTTGATGGCTCGAGAGAGCAAAGAAGTGTAAGCAACGTCAAAGATGAAGCCTTCATCGCGCAGTATGCGGCCAGCCTCTGTGGCTTCCTGGATGCCTTTATCGTCAAGGGGAACGTCGGTCCATCCGGTAAACCGGTTTTCTCTGTTCCATTCACTCTCACCGTGCCGAAGAAGCACTAGTTTTTTCATACGAGTATTCTTTCTTTTCCAGCTTGTTTGTCATTCCCGCGAAAGCGGGAATCCAGAAAAAAGGAGACCGGGATCCCCGATCCCCGGAAGTCAATCATAGAATCTCTGTGGGAGAGGCATCCTGCCT
>JAQYVR010000187.1 GCA_030145395.1 Desulfobacteria bacterium | reverse complement strand
GCAGTTATCACCATCCATCACCTTGCCATAGACCTCAGAGGTGGAAGCGATGAGAACTTTTTTCTTGTGCCTATTGGCCAGATTCAGCACCATCTCCGTACCCTTGACGTTGGTCTCCAGGGTTTCCACCGGCCGGTTCATAATCTGCTTAACTCCCACCACCGCGGCCATATGATAGATTTGATCGCACTTGAAAACCAGTTCGTTCATTACCGCTTCGTGAAGGACTGTATCTACTACCAAGTGAAATCGCGGGTTATCTTGCAGATGGTCCACGTTTTTGAGAGAACCCGTGGAAAGATCGTCTATGGCATACACTTCTTCACCAATCTCCAACAATCGATCAGCCAAATGAGAACCAATGAAACCCGCACCACCAGTTATCAGAATCTTCATGACGTTCCTTGTGATGACTTAATGAGCCTGTTTGTCATAATTTTGGATTTACTTTCTTAGAGACCGCCTATTATACACAAAAGCCATTCTTGTCAAATCTATTTGTCATCCGTAAAAAAAAGCGATCTATAAAGCATATCCATATTGGACACCAGTTTTTCTTTGGTGTGATGGGCTAAGGCGTATTTTCGTCCACGCGCTCCAATTTCCTTGCGCACTTTAGGATTCTCTAGCAAGTAATGGAGCCCTTTGGCAAATCCTTCCACATCACCCTTCATTACCAGAATTCCCCTCTCACATACCTCAAACTCACCCTCCCCTACTTCTACCATCCCTCCGTGGCACAGGTCCCCCCGCTTTGGAGACCGCGTTCCCATTTCCGAAATCAGCTCCCTCACTCCTCCCACATCTGTAGCAATAACAGGCACGCCCGCTGCCAAAGCCTCGATCGCTGCAACCGGAGTGCCTTCGTTGTTGGAAGTCAAGGCGAGCACGTCCAGGTCAGCATAGAGAGACTCCAACCTTCTTATCCAGCCGGTGAAAATCACTCTTTCCTCCAGACCCAAACCTTTAGTTCCCTCCTTTAATTCCTCACGCAATTCCCCGTCGCCCACAATGAGAAAACGGGTTCCCTTGTTTTTGTTATTTCTTAAGAGTAAGCTTACTGACTCGAGGAACAGACGGTGGTTTTTTATGGGCGTTAGACGTCCCACAATCCCTACAAGAATGTGCCCATTCTCCTTTAGCCCAAGTTCAGCCCTTAGTTTGCCTTTGCTCTCGCTTGTGTTCTCGATTGGCCCCAAATCTAAGCCAAGGGGTATGACCCTGTACTGCTCTGATCTACCGATGCCGAATCTGGTACATAGCTCCTCTTTCTGCCGCCCGCTTACTACAACGATTACATCGGTGAACTTTGCCAGTATCTTCTCGATCAACTGAAACGACCTTGACTTGAAAGTCGAAAAGTATCCATGTAACACATGACCATGAAAGGTATGCATCACTTTGCATTGAGTATTTGTCACTTTTTCCTTAGGCTCTGGAGCTCTTTTACTAGGAATCATCTTTGAAATAAATCCTTGTGCCTTGTGCCTTGTGCCTTGTGCCCTATTGTAAATCAAAGCCGCCATCCGTCCCAAAGCACCAGCTTTTGCCGTGTGCGTGTGAACAATATGCGGCCGAAAATTAAAGATAATTCGTAAGATGGTGAAAAGGGCCAATAGGTCATTTAGAGGCTTAAGCTTTCTACCCAGCTTGGCTAGAATGACCGGTTTTATTCCCTCAGCCTCCGCCATATAACTCATATCACCTTCATCAGGTCCCACCTGACCCGCCACCAAGAGAGTCTCATAACCCAACCTCTCCATATAGCGACTCAAAATAATTGTGTTAATCGCCGGCCCGCCGATGTTGAGTCGAGCAATTATGCGGAGAACCTTTATCTTTGACAATGAGATGCCTTCACTCTCCATGAAGCCAACGTTCCCTCCACATCTCCCACATCAGTAAGGACCACAACCGATAATGATGGTCGATTCGACCTGAAAGGTGTTCTTTAACTATATTCTCAACAAGAATCTGATTAAATAAACCCTCCTTCTTCAAACGCTCCGGGGAAAGATAATCTAGAAGTAGCTCCTTTAACTCAGTTCTCAACCATCGATCGATGGGCACACCAAAGCCCATTTTGGGCCTCTCAAAGAGTTCCGGGGGCACATATTTTTCCAGAAGTCTCTTAAGCAGGTATTTGCCAGTACCGTTTCGGTATTTAAGGTTGACCGGTAACCTTGAAGTGTATTCCACCACCCGATGATCCAAAAGTGGTACACGAACTTCCAGGCTCGCAGCCATGCTAGCCCTATCCACCTTAGTCAACATTGCATCTGGGAGGTAGGTCTTTTGATCAACCCTCATCAGGCGGACAAGAGGAGGCCAGCCTTCAGTTTCCCTGAAAACCTCGTCGAACTGACTCTCAGGAAGTTCCCTCCCAGTTAAACGGTATAGTTCATCCTCAGACCAAAGACAGACGGTTGTTCTGTATAAATCCGCAATGTGGGTCTGAACCATTTGACTGATGAGTTTTTGCCATTTATCCCGAAAATTTACTACACGAAAACGTTCAGGTAGAAGCTGGCTGCAAGAAAGGTAACAATTTTCAATCCAGTGAACCGGTATGCCTCCCAAGAGGGCTCCTACCGTCTTCCTGACTGATCGGGGAAGCCGCTGGAAACTTTTGGCCATTGCCTGGGTGCTCCAGTAACGAACATACCCCGAAAATTGTTCGTCTCCCCCATCTCCGGAAAGCGCCACCGTTACGTGACGACGGGCCAGCCGACAGACCACGAGGGTGGGGATGGCTGATGGATCAGCGAAAGGCTCATCGTAGATTTCCGGTAGCTGAGGGATTACCTCCATGGCCTCTCGAGGGGTAACATAGAACTCAGTATGATCTGTGCCCAAATGTTTAGCCACTTTTGCGGCCCATGGTGCTTCATTGTATCCTGGTTCATCAAACCCTATGCTGAAGGTACGGACAGG
>JAQYVR010000107.1 GCA_030145395.1 Desulfobacteria bacterium | reverse complement strand
TATTCGGGGGCATCCTGCGGTGCGATGTGTTGGCCAAGGGCGTGGTGGAAGCGGCCTCAAAGGTGAAGATAAAGGTGCCTGTGGTAGTTCGACTGGATGGCACCAATGTGGAAGAGGGCCGCCAGATCCTTGCCGAATCAGACCTTGAGCTTATTGTGGCAGATTCCATGGCTGATGCTGCAGAGAAAGTCAGGGCAATTGCATCGTAAAAAAAGTGGCTACAATGCCTAAAAATGGTGACTACTCCGGTTCAAAGTTCAACGGTTGGTTGGGTTAACCTCTGAACCCCGTTCTGGTGAACCGTGAACCTGATAACCTCAGTAGTTACGTTTACTTTAGGCGCTTCCCTAACCATTAACGGATAACGACACAAACAATGAGCATATTGATTGATAAAGAGACACGCTTGTTAGTCCAGGGCATAACCGGCAAGGAAGGAAGCTTTCACACAAGGCAGTGTGTAGCTTACGGCACCGGCGTTGTGGCGGGTGTGACACCCGGTAAGGGAGGGCAGGATCTGGACGGAATCCCTGTGTTCAACACTATACAAAGTGCGGTTGAGACCACCGGTGCCAACGCCAGCCTTATATTTGTGCCATCGGCCTTTGCAGCAGATGCGATCATGGAGTCTGCTGCTGCGGGCATTCCGCTGGTGGTCTGCATTACAGAAGGCATACCTATCCGAGACATGTTGAAAGTGGTTCAATTCCTGAAGCGGAACAAGTGCCGCCTCATCGGGCCGAACTGCCCTGGCGTTATTTCACCGGGCCGTAGCAAGGCAGGTATCATGCCCGGACAAATCCACAAAGAGGGTTCCATTGGCGTGATATCAAGGAGCGGCACGCTGACTTATGAGGTCGTTAACCAGTTGACTCAGAACGGCTTGGGGCAGAGCACCTGCATCGGGATCGGAGGTGATCCCGTTATAGGCTCCTCCTTTGTAGATCTTCTGAAACTGTTTGATGAGGACCCGGAGACCCAAGGTGTGGTACTGATTGGAGAGATTGGGGGCAGCGAAGAAGAGAGCGCTGCCAAATATGTCAAGGATCATTTCAGCAAGCCCGTACTCGGATTTGTTGCAGGGTTGACGGCTCCGCCGGGAAAGCGCATGGGACATGCTGGTGCGATCATATCAGGAGGCGCGGGAACAGCAGGCGAAAAGATAGCCGCCATGCGCCAGGGCGGAATTCACATGGTGGAACACTTAGGGGCATTGGGGAGGACAGCACGCGATTTATTCGCATAGGAGTTCAGCGCTCGAGGTATGGAAAACGGACGACTGGCAACGATCGACTGACACCGCGGGCTATACTTTTTCTTTGACAATAAGTTGGAAATGCACTAAAGGGTTTTAAGACGTTTCTTTAGTGGTATCTGCGAAGAGTCACGCGCCAAACTGAAAAGCGCAATAACCCACACACACTAACCGAAAGAGTCTATCATGATCGAAATCAGAGTTCACGGTCGAGGCGGTCAAGGGGCGGTAACCTCTACGGAGTTGATTGCCATTGCAGCAATCAATGAAGGTAAGTATGCTCAGGCCTTCCCGAGTTTTGGTCCTGAACGACGCGGGGCACCAGTGATGTCATTTGCGCGCATCTCAGACGCACCTATCCGGACTCGCGAGAAGGTCTACAAACCCGATATTGTGATGGTCCTCGATCCGACCATCCTGAGTATTGTGGATGTGACGGCCGGTCTCAAGAAGGACGGGATGGTTATTCTGAATACCGCCAAGGAGGAAGGAGAGGTGCGCAAAGCCTTTGGTATCAAGGCAAAGATGGCCCTGGTGGACGCTACCGGTATAGCTGTAAAGCACCTGGGTCGGCCCATTACCAACACAACCATGCTGGGTGCTTTGATAAAGGCGTCAGGCGTCGTAAATATCAAGTCGATGAAGGCGCCACTCCAGGACCGCTTCGGGCGCATTGCCGAAAAGAACTTTAACGCCATGAATGTAGCCTATAAGCAAACTGCATAGATAAGGAGTGAATACATTGGCAAAGGTCGACGCAATCATAGGATGGAGGAATCTGGAGATCGGGTGTGCTATTACTGAACCCGGCAGTTCAAGAAAGCTTAGAACAGGAGACTGGCGCAGCCAAAGACCGGTCACAGACCGTAAGAAGTGTATCAAATGTGGGATGTGCTGGATCTTTTGCCCGGACATAGTCTATTCGCCCCTGAGGAGCGGCTTTTATAAATGGGACGGCGAGTACTGCAAAGGCTGCGGTATCTGCGCTCATGAATGTCCAAAGGACGCCATTACCATGGTTACGGAGGGAGACTGATCATGCCAAAGAGAGTAGGAATTGAGGTCTCATTGGCTGCGAGCGAGGCGGCGTGTGCTGCTGACACGGATGTGGTTGCTGCCTATCCCATTACGCCGCAAACACATATTGTTGAGCATCTTTCGGAACTCGTGGCAGACGGCAAACTGGACGCAGAATTCGTACCCGTGGAATCCGAACACTCGGCCATGAGCGTCTGTGTCGGATCGTCGGCTGCGGGGGCTCGAACCTTTACGGCTACCAGTTCCCAGGGGTTGGCCCTTATGCACGAGATCCTGTTCATTGCCCCTGCCCTACGGACCCCTATCGTCATGGTCGTGGCCAACCGTGCACTGTCAGGCCCAATCAGCATATGGAACGACCATAGTGACATAATGGCAGAGCGGGATGTGGGTTGGATTCAGACATTTGCTGAAAACGGCCAGGAGGTCTTTGACCTAATCATCCATGCATTCAGGGTGGCCGAGGATCCGGAGGTATTGCTCCCCATAATGGTAAACTTGGACGGCTTTACCCTCAGCCATGTGATTGAACCCATTGAAATGTTGAGTGCTTCTGAGGTCAAGCGATATCTGAAACCATATAAACCGCAAATGGTCTTGGATCCCAAAAAACCTGTGACTATGGGACCGGTAGGAATGCCGGAGGTCTATACGGAGGCAAAGCGGCAGATAGAGGCATTGTTGCAAGGTTCAAAAAAGGTTGTTGTGAAGGCTTGGAAGGAGTTTGCCAAACACTACGGGCGAACATATAAACCTATAGAGACTTATCGAATGAAAGGAGCTGAGGTGGTCTTGTTGACCATGGGCTCTGTGAGTGAGACGGCCATGACCGCTGTGGACCGGATGTGGGACAAAGGCATGCGTGTTGGCCTCTTGCGTTTTCGCCTGTGGCGCCCATTTCCCCTCCAGGAATTCAGAAGGGCGATGAGAGGCGTCAAGGTCTTGGCCGTGATGGATAGGGCCATTTCTTATGGAGGCCTGGGAGGCCCGGTTTTCACGGAGGTGCGGTCTGCGCTGTACGGTACATTCGAGCAGCCCCAGGTTTTTGGATTCGTCGCAGGTCTTGGGGGACGAGACATAACCGTCGATATGTTCGAAGAGATGGTAAAAAAGGCCATCCGATATGCCAAGAGAGGGAAAGGCCCCACGTACGAAATGATTGGAGTGAGGGAGAGATAATGGACGCTGCGCTTAAGAATTTTAAGAAGTTTACTCCCAAATCCCTACCGAAGGTGGAAAACCTGGCCCAGGGACACCGGGCCTGTCAGGGATGTGGAGAGGTATTAGCACTACGCATGGCACTCAAGGCCATGGGGAAGAACATGATCGTGGCGAGCGCGACCGGGTGCATGGAAATCATCACGTCTCCATATCCTCAGACAGCCTGGGAGGTACCATGGATTCACGTGGCATTTGAAAATGCGGCGGCCGTGGCTTCCGGCATTGAGGCCGGTCGCAAGGCTCTGATGCGAAAGGGGAGGATTCCGAAACAGCGAACCACAATCGTTGCCATGGCTGGCGACGGTGGTACCGCAGACATAGGACTCCAGGCTCTGTCGGGTGCCTTGGAACGCGGGCACGACTTTGTCTATATTTGCCTGGATAATGAGGCATACATGAATACGGGAGTCCAGCGTTCAAGCTCCACTCCTTATGGTGCGATGACTACTACGTCTCCGCCGGGGAAGTTGAGTATGGGACAAAACACCTGGAAGAAGAACATGCCGGCCATTGCAGCGGCCCACGCAATCCCCTATTTGGCCACAGCCTCGCCCGCGTACTATACGGACTTGATGAACAAGGCCAAGAAGGCCGCCCTGATTAAAGGTCCGGCATACCTGCATGTGTATTCTCCGTGCCCCACTGGCTGGCGTCTTGCTCCGGAGCTTGCCGTTGATATCAGTCGCCTCGCTGTGCAGACCAACGTCTTTCCACTGTATGAAGTTGTGGACGGGCAGTATATCTTGACCAAGAAGATCAAAAAGCGAAAACCGGTCGAAGATTATCTCAAGTTGCAGGGACGGTTCCGTCATCTGGACAAGAAAATGATACAGGAGATCCAGGAGAGAATTGACCGGGATTATGAGGCCCTTGTTCAGAAGGCAGCGTTGAGCGAGGTAAAAGGGGAATCTGCTGAGACTGAAGAATAGCGTTTACGCAAATCGTTACTATTCGTTTTACATTAGACAGGCCGCCTGGAACGTTTCGGAGCGGCCTTTTTTGTGTGAAAATGCACGCCGCACAGACCATAGAGCATAGCGTTTCAGGCCAAGCTATGCTATTGTTTTCTGCTAATCGTTCATGGAGTGCTGGAGTGCTGTTCCTCTGAACCCATCACTCCAATACTCCCTGGCCAAGACCTGGATTACTGGCTTGGTTGTTTATAGTAAACTGAAGCGCCAGGGCAGGCCGATTGGGGCGAAGCCCCTAAGTGCACCATGAAAAAAACTATTACCTTTGAGCCAGACAGCACGACCATTCGAGTTGACAAAGGGGCCAACCTTTTGGAGGGGGCCCTTGCGGCAGGTGTACATGTCAATGCCACGTGTGGCGGGCAGGGTGTGTGCGGGAAGTGCCGCGTGTTGATTGAAGCAGGGGAGGTTGACAGCGAAAAGACAGAAAAGATGGATCAGGAGGAATATGATGCCGGGTGGCGGCAGGCTTGCAAGACCGCCATTATTTCCGATTGCACCGTGAAAATTCCTGCTGAATCGAGAGGCCTGAAGCGCCCGGTAGTTCAGGAATTGGATATGGGCCAGGCGGAGCGACAGATTTCTGACCTCGATACAAAGCCTATGGCCGTAGGCTGGAGCCTTGATCCTATGGCGATCAAGCTTTCGGTCGAACTTACTCCACCTACGTTGAAGGACAATGTGAGCGACCTTTCACGTCTTTCCGACGGACTGAAACAGCAACATCACATTGAAGACCTGGCAGTAGACCTTAGTTGTGTGAAAAGCATGCCAGAGGTGTTGAGAAAGAGTGATTGGTCTGTTACGGCGACCCTGATGGCAGATCCTGCACAGGAGTCGCTTCTGTCTTCAGAGGAGAGAAGTCGCCCATTAAGGCTCGTACGCATAGAAGAAGGAGACACGTCTGGGCAGAATCTGGCCGTGGCTCTGGATGTGGGGACAACTACCATCAGCGCCCAGCTCGTTGATCTTAAAGCCGGAAAGGTCATGGCGGAACACGCTGAATACAACGGGCAGATCAAATACGGCGCCGACGTGATCACCCGCATTGTATTTGCACAGAAGGGTGCAGGGGCTGAGACCTTGCAAGCGGTTGTCGTATCGTCCATTAATCAGGTGATTGATGAACTCCTGGAGCAAAGTGGAAGCTCAAAAAGTAGTATCTCGTGCATTGTTTCCGCCGGCAATACGACAATGACACACCTTCTTTTGGGAATGGAAACACGCTATATTCGGGAAGCACCGTACGTGCCGGCTGCCAACTTCATCCCATTGGTGTGGGCCTCGGACGTTGGCATAGATGTTCCCGACTGTGTCGGGCTCTGCAGCTTTCCAGCGGTAGCGAGTTATGTTGGGGGGGATATTGTCTCCGGCATACTCGGCTCGGGGGTTTTTCAAAAAGAGGAACTCACCCTCTATATAGATATTGGGACGAACGGTGAAATCGTTTTGGGAAACCGTGATTGGCTTGCGTGTGCTGCGTGTTCCATGGGGCCTGCCTTTGAGGGGGGTGGTATTCAACACGGCATGCGAGCGGACCTGGGGGCGATCGAAGGCTTCCATGTCAATCCCGTGACTCTTGAACCCATGGTGATAACAGTGGGAAGGGAGAGGCCACGGGGTATTTGTGGATCAGGTCTGATCAGTGTCTTGGCGGAGTTGTTGTCAGCCTGTGTGATCGACCGTAACGGCAAATTTGTGCGCAATCTCTCTTCAGACCGCATCCGACAGGGACGATTCGGATACGAATATGTTCTGGCATGGGCGGAAGACTCGGGGGCAGAGCATGATATAGTTATAAACGAGGTCGATATCGAAAACCTTGTTCGGGCCAAAGGGGCACTTTTTGCCGGGTGTCTTACACTCCTTGAGAGCCTGGATCTCTCATTTGATGATTTGGATAGAGTAATCATCGCGGGCGCATTTGGACGATATATCAATCTTGAGAAGGGGAAACAGATCGGCCTTTTTCCGGATATGCCGGTCGAAAAGTTTCATTTTCTGGGAAACGGATCCTTGCTGGGATCTCGACTGGTGTGCCTTTCCAAAGGAATGTTGCACGAAGTGGAGCGGATTGCCAGTATGATGACGAACATTGAGCTGAGCGACAACCAGTCTTTTATGGACAAGTATATGGGAGCACTTTTTCTTCCTCATACGGATGCCCGCTTTTTCCCCCATGTAAGTGAATACCTCGAGGCCAACTCTCAAATGATCCAGGACGAGAGGAAGTCCTAATGAGTTTGACTATTGCCATGGCCGGCAAGGGTGGCACCGGCAAGACTACGATTGCAGGTCTCCTCATCAGGTTTCTTTTGAAAAGGGGAATGAAGCCGATCCTGGCTGTGGATGCAGATGCCAATGCGAACCTGAATGAGGTCCTTGGACTTAAGGTGGAGGCCACGCTTGGTGAGGCCCGGGAGGGGATCAAGGATCAGGTGCCCACGGGCATGACCAGGGACATCTATATGCAATATAAGGTTGAGGAAGCGCTGGTAGAGAACGAAGGGTATGATCTGATCGTTATGGGTCGCCCGGAAGGCGCGGGTTGCTATTGTCATGCCAACACCCTGCTTTCCCAATACATGGAGCGGTTGTGCGGAAATTACCAGGTTGTGGTCATGGATAATGAAGCAGGGATGGAGCATATCAGTAGGCTGGTGGCACGTAGCGCTGACATCTTGCTGATCGTGTCTGATCCAACCCAGCGAGGGATCATGGCAGCCAAGCGGATCCATGATCTTGCCCGAGAACTAAAGCTGGATATCAAGAAAGACTATCTGATCATCAACCGAGTTGATGGTGAGTTGCCTGCTGAAGTAAAAGAGGCGGCAGATTCTGCGGGATTGAACATTGCAGGCTGTGTGCCGGAAGACGAGTTGGTTTCTCGTTACGATACCGAGGGGCGACCTACGGCAGAGTTGCCGGGTGATGCGAAATCGGTCAAGGCGCTGAGCGAGATTTTTGACAACATTCTCGGGACCCAAGATTGACGATTGATGATTGACTATTGAATGGAGAAAACCAATCCTTTCCAGGTGGACGATCGACAATTATCAATGGAATGAAAGTGGTGGATCAAAAGAACAACAGTAGCTTGAAATGCCACTGTAGCCGCTGAGTTTTTCTGCAATCATCAATCGCCAATCATCAATTCACAAGCAAATGCTTCGAGAACTCTCCATAAAGAACTTCGCTATTATCGATGACCTTTCAGTCACCTTTGAAAAAGGCCTCACCGTATTGACCGGAGAAACAGGCGCCGGAAAGTCGATCATACTCAATGCCGTAAATCTGCTTCTGGGAAGCCGTGCCTCTCCCGAGTTGGTCCGCAGTTCTGAAGAGACAGCTGAGCTTGAAGCCCTGTTTGAGGTTCCTCCTGAGAGCCCGGTAGCAAAGGTTGCAAAAGAGCAGGGGTTTGATGTGTCGGAGGGGCTGTTGATCCGTCGCCTCATTCAAGAAAAAGGCCGCCACAGGGTTTATATCAACGGTCAGTTAGCCACCCTCCATATGCTTTCTGCAATAAACGAGCACCTTGCCAGCATCTCTGGTCAGCACGCCCATCAGGGTTTACTAAGACCAGAACAACATCTTCAGGTCCTTGATCAATTCGGAGGACTGACCAAGCTGAGGGGCCGCGTCTCAGCGTACCATCAAGAGATGCTTCTGTTGATTACTGAATATGCCGGCTTAAAGCGTCAACATGTTGAGCAAACCGAACACCGGGAACTCCTTGAGTTTCAGTATCGGGAGATTCAGCAGGCAGGGGTCACTCGTGACGAGGACATAGGGTTGGAGGAGGAGCGGCAACGCCTCAGACATGCCCACCGGCTTCACGAAACTGTGGGTCGTTGTGTAGATCGGCTTTACGGGGCAGAAGGGGCCGTGGTTGAACATGTGGCCGAGGTTGCGAAAGAGCTTGAGGCACTTGGCAGCATTGATAGCTCCTTGACACCACTGGCCAAAAGGGTGGAGGAAGCTTCTTTTCAGCTGGAAGACGTTGCCAATGATTTGCGTGGATACCTTCACCACGTTATCTTTGATAACGACCGACTCGAAGAGATAGAGCTGCGGCTCGATCTGCTGCAGAAGCTGAAGCGAAAATATGGGGGTTCTCTTGAATCAGTCCTGGACCACGAGCAGGAGGCTGAAGAGGCACTACAACGTATATCGATGCTGCCGGAACACATAGCTGAAGTGAAGGAAAAGCTTGATGAGTTGTACAAAAAACTCAGCAAGGTGTGCCGCGAGCTATCAAGGAAAAGGAGAAAAGCCGCGGAACAACTGTCCGCAAAGGTTCAGCAGGAGTTAGCAACGGTAAAGATGTCGGGAACCCGGTTTGAGGTTAGCTTTACACCAAACCCGGTTAATGAGGCCGTTGATTCTCATCTCTTGTTAGACGGCAGCGGAATAGAGGCTAATGGCATAGACCGTATTGATTTTCTGATCGCCCCCAATGTGGGTGAAGATTTGAGACCACTTGCCCAGATTGCCTCAGGCGGTGAACTCTCCCGGATTGTCCTTGCGCTGAAGGGGATTCTGGCTACAAAGGAGTCCGTGGAGACATTGATTTTTGATGAGGTAGATGCCGGCATCGGCGGTGGCGTTGCGGAGGTCGTGGGCAAGAAGCTCCAGTCCCTATCCCATTTTCATCAGGTTATCTGCATCTCCCACCTGCCCCAAATCGCTCAGTTTGGGATGCACCATTTCAAAGTCGCCAAGAAGGTCTATAGAGGGCGTACCCGGACCTCTATGACACCCTTGCAGGGAGATGAACGGGTGAAAGAGTTGGCTCGTATGTTGGGAGGGGTGAAGGTTACCAAGAAGACTTTGGATCATGCCCGTGAGATGATGACAGGCCATTGATCTGCTGAACCGAGCAGGACTTCTGATAAAGATGAAATAACGGGCTGTTACTATCAAGTGAAGTCCTTGACAATCACGAGGATAACCATTATTTTGAACAACAGCGTCGCATAATTGCTTGAACACAGATCGAATCGATATGTTCCCAAGACAATGTCTCCATTTGGAGAAGAAGCCGCAAATGAGTGGCTTTTTTGTTGTTTGCGGGCCAACGGTAGGAATATTCAGGAAAGTCCTGAAGCCCGTTGACCCAACGCAAAAGGAGGAAGTCTCATGCTAGTACAAGGATGGATGACCACCGACGTCATTACCGTCGATGAGGAGAGTTCCATGATGAAGGCATCCATCATCATGAAGGAAAAAAAGATCCGCTGTTTGCCTGTGGTCAACGCCACCGGTGAACTGGTGGGCATTGTAAGTGACAGGGACCTCAGAGATGCCGCACCGTCCAAGGCAACGACTCTGGATGTGTATGAGTTGAATTATCTCCTTTCTTCCATCAAGAT
>JAQYVR010000070.1 GCA_030145395.1 Desulfobacteria bacterium | reverse complement strand
GCTCCCCGCAGCAAGCTGCGGGGTATCAAGCGAAATTACGGCGTAGCCAACCCGTCTTCGCTCTAACGAGCTTCGCCGTGGTTCATCTCGCCATTCATCCCTGCAACAAGTTGCAGGGTATTCTGGCGAAGACGAATAAATTCACCTTCAACCGCGATTTTCTGCCGTCTGCTCGAGGCGGATGCTGTGCCTGCTAATTGTGGGTTATCAATCTGAATGTCGCTTTGACTCTCATTCGAACCGGGATCAGACCTGGCGAAATGGGTGTTCCTTCATCGCCATCCGCAAACGCTTCCCTTCTCGCTTGAAGAACGTTTGATCTATTCTCTACATCATCGCGGAGCGAAATCTCCTCAATAATAAGGGGTTCAGCAATTTCAGATCCAATAGTCTTGGCCAGCAACTGAGCTTTCTCCTTAGCCGCGATCAAAGCTTTCACCCTGGTTTCATTTTGATGTTTGATCCTCTCCGTATGATCATAGAGTATGTCATTAACGCTGGAGTTCTCAATTAGTGAAAGGCCTTTCCAAATCTTCTCATAGCTGTTGAAATCAGTCATGGTGAATGTAACATGCGTTATGGCGTAGTAACCTTCCTTAACTCGCGAACGGTCTTTATACTCCCAGTTCTCCCCAAACTCCATCCGTGAAGTCTGTACCTCATCATCCTTGACACTGGATTCCTTCAAAAAAGCGGTCACTTTCATGATTATATCAATGTGTTCCTTTGCCACACTATCTAATGATGAACTCTTGTTTCTGACCTGAAGATGCCAGATCATTTTATCCGGAATGATTCTTGTGACCGCTGTCCCAAAAACTGAAATATGAGGAAGCGCCATGTCTCCCGCATATGCCACGGCAGACAATAGTGATATTGCCATTGTCATAGAAAGACTAAATCTTTTCATTTCTTCTCCTTTCTTAAGCATAACGTGAGGGATGATCGGACCGCTTTAGCGGGTAAGATCGATCCCTTTGTTATGAGGTTTAATGGTTCCACATTGCGTTATATACTCCAAATGCCATGGACCAGTTCCATAGAGGCTGACCACTTGCTTCTATTATTAGCGCTGTCTATGGTTCGTTGAATACCTAGCGGCACCATAGGCGGCGACGCAAAAGGGAACGCAATAGGTAATGGCAAGTTTGATCCAATCCGCGGGCATCATATTTCGGTGAATGAAGATCCGGTCACCATAATTGATGAAAGCCAAGACTGTTCCCACAACCAAAGCGACCTTGGTAGAGGTCAGTAGCGTCTTTGTCTCTATTGCAGCTCTGAAGAACTCATTCATCTGTAGCACCGATGCTTTGGCTCATAATCGGGATAGGGAGGAGCCTCGCGACTCCCCTCCTCCCACACCACCTTTCTATTACCCACAAGTGTAAGCGATTCTATCGCCGGGCCTCTTCCTTGAAGATCTTGATATTTGTCTCGACAAGTTGCTCGATGATTTTTCGCACCCGCGCATAATTGGCGATCATCTTTCGAATTCGGGGTAACTGATCTCGAGGCACATACACGATTCGTGTCTTCTGATGGTTATCCTTATACGTCAGGCGATATGCCCTCCGAGATGACATCTTTTTGCATATGCAGCGGGCTCTGTTGCATGTGGTGCAGACGCTACTTATCGAACCTCGAACAAATTCTGAGTTCTGGTCAAGTTTTTTTAGCAGTGTCTTCCGTTTTTGGGCCAACCTTTTCATTGACAAAAGCTCTTCGATAATGGTAGACGTATTATATACATCTACTATATAGAAAGTCAATGATAAATGAGGAGGTGCGGCTTGGCAGGCGAACACGAGACGAGTTGGGCTGCTGAGGAATTCGCGGATGTCAGCCTTGGGGACAAGAGACTTGATGCGAGACTGATTAAGATATGCGACCGGTTTTCGGATGCTCCAGAGAGCCCTATCAACCAGGCATGCGCAGATTGGGCAGAGACCAAAGCCGCATATCGCTTCTTCCAAAACGACAACGTTGAAGTTGGCAAGATGCTGGCGGCCCACCGATGCAAGACAGCGCAGCGTGCCAAGGAACACAAAACAGTTCTTGCACTTCAGGATACCAGTTACTTCGTGTACACCAATCATCCGAAAACCGAAGGGCTCGGAAAGATGTCTTTAAAGAAGGGAAAGAACGTGAAAAAGATCTACTCCAACGGTCTGATGGTGCACACGTGCTTGGCCGTGACAACCGAAGGTCTGCCGCTCGGGTTGCTGGATCAGAAAATCTTTTCACGGAAACTCCGTAAAAAAAATACCGGCAAAGCCAAACCCCACGACTGTCTGCCGATCGAGGAGAAAGAGAGCTACAGATGGCTTGAAGCGTTAGAAAATACCAAGGCGGTAACGGGGGGTATCCAAATTGTCACAGTCTGCGATCGCGAAGCCGATCTATACGACTTCTTCAAATGCAGCCAACAAATCGGCGCTCCGGTTCTCGTTCGTGCCAACGCGGATAGGACTATCAACCGTAAATCCCGATATGCAGAGAAGAACGTCGAAAAACTCTGGGAGCATATGCGCCAACAGCCCGATACAGGTTCCTACATGATAGACATCCCGAAAAAATCAAAAACGAAGCACTGCAAGGAAAGGGAAGCACGCACCGCGATGGTCTCCGTGCGCTTCGGATCCTTCACCCTCAATCCTCCCCGCAATAACCTCAAACACAGCGTGGAGAAACTTCCAGATATTGAAATGCACGCCGTCTATGTTCTTGAACCAGACCCGCCGGATGGCGAGGAATCCATCGAGTGGATGCTCCTGACCGATCTTCCCGTCATGTCGTATGAGGACGCTTACGAGAAGATCTTGTGGTACTGCTTACGCTGGCGAATCGAAATGTACTTCAAAGTCTTGAAGTCCGGCTTTCGGGTTGAAGCATGTCGGTTGGGGCATGCCGACCGCCTGGCAAGATATCTCACAGTCATGAGTATCGTAGCTTGGCGACTGTTCATGATTACCTTGATCGCTCGAACCGATCCGGCAACACCCTGCTCAACTCTCCTTGCCGATCGCGAGTGGAAAGTCCTTTTCCTGAAGGCAAATAGAAACAAGGCCATCCCAAAGAAGCCACCATCCATCGGTAACGTTGTCATCTGGATTGCAAAACTCGGAGGCTATCTGGCCCGAAAAAGCGATGGGCCTCCGGGAACCATTACCCTCTGGAGAGGATGGAAGCGGCTCGCAGATCTAAGTGAAGGCTGGAACCTGGCGGATCAGTCATGATACTTGTGGGTAATAGAAAGCCCACACCACCGGGCATACGGATCACGTACCACGGCGGTTCGGTCGATTAAGTCGATTTAACAAACAGTCTTGGCAATCCCAGATCTGCAAAATATTTTGCAGTTAGAGCAAACGCCAAACCAGGGCTGCGGCTCAGCCGC
>JAQYVR010000029.1 GCA_030145395.1 Desulfobacteria bacterium | reverse complement strand
ATTTCCCACGCTGTAAGTCCCTGCGGCGACGTTCAGGACGTCTCCTGCAATGAGCAGCGGGATGGCAGTGTGAAGGTATTTCCAGGGATTTCCGGAAGTCCCGTCACCATCTGTCTCATTGCCAATATCGACATAACGGTCAGCCGCCCATGCTGAAGCCGGGAAGCAAAGGAATAGACATATCAGCACAACCAGGCCAAACTCCCTAAAATTACTTCTTTCTTTCATCTCAAGCCCTCCGGTATGAATTGGTGGCTGCGTGTAAGAATAGTTGCCAAACAATGCCTAAGGAAGATTATGTACAAAATGTGAAAACGGCATTCCTGCCAAAAACCTTATCGACATCGGGACAAACAAGTCATTATCAGAAAGGTGTTACGGGGAAGTCGGGCAGTGGTATCTCTTCCACTACCTTCTCCATCTCCTTTATATGATCTTCGTGTTCCTCTTCTAAGATTTCTTCCTCTAAGTCTTTGGAATGTTCGTCCTCGTTCTCATGTTTCTCCTCTTCTTCAAGAATATCTTCCAGGAGCTCTTCCAGCTCTCTCAAAGCGTCGGGGTCGATCAGCTCGTCATCTGAAATCAGCTCAGCCAGTTCCTCGACGGTTCCTTCCCATTCCGGCCCAACCATCTCAAGAATGATTACGAATAGCTTCTTCAACTGTTCTATCTGTTCAGGAGTCAGGCTATCCTTCCAGGGTTGTTTCCCTTTCTCTACAACGACCCTTTCAAAATCTGAGGCCGACAAAGGTTCCCCCTCGGGAAAGGCAAGGCTAAGCACCACAAACAAGGTCTTTTCCAGGGCAATAAACTCGCTTCTATTTACGGTTGCAATTCCAATAAAATCAGAACCCCTTACCCCGCAGACGGCAGTCGGTGTCTTCACCTTGAACACAGAGCGCTTGAAATTGGAGAATTTCGTCACCCAAAAGCGGGCCTTTCCTAAACTCAAGTCAATGTACGAGGACCGGGTTTTCTTTTCCGGATCATAAACACTTCGATTTATCACCAACTTTGTCTCGGGAGCCAGCGTCAGGATGCTCCCGTCATTTAATTTGAATTTTGTCCGCCCTGTATCAAGCGTGATAATGGTATCTCCTGTGTAAAGTGGAATACCTTTCTGAGCCCGGTAACCGCTCAACCCGCCCGCATGAATAATGACAACTTCTCCCTGAACGACTTCGACCTTGCCTACTGACGAACCGAGGCCGGGCTTGAATACGTCTTCCATAACGAGGCCCGCCGGAAGCAGGGACTCAGAAGACGGGTCATCAGCACCTAAGGCACTTCCACTAAATAAGAGAATCAGAATCGCACATAGTGTGTACACAGATCTTCTTTTTGATACATTCATGTTCGGTCTCCCATCAATACCTTGCCGTTAGCGACAAGCCCGTCACTTTCCTCTCGTATTCCAAGTCATTGATATTGGAATCGTTCTTCGTATAATTGAATTCCGCCAGGATGCCCAGCCAGTCGTAAAAAAGTTTCCGGGAAAGAGATATACTCCCATGGTACTTTGTATCTTCGCGTTCAACTCCATAGAAAGTGTCAACATTATCATACGTCTTTTCCTGGTATTTCCCTGTCAGCCTCAAGTTCACTTCCCACGGAATTGTAAGGGATAGGCCTAGTTTTGTTTTCAGCCGGCCATAGTCTTGATCAGGATGGGACGCGGACTTATCGTCATAGCCGATCCCACCGAACAGATAGGCTTTTTTGCCCAGGATGCTGTAATAAACATTCAGAAATCCCTCATGGATTTCACCATCCCTGTCATCGTTCAGAAAGTTTTCATCGTCATAGTAACTGTATGAAAGTCTGGCTGCAATCTTTTCGGTGCACTTCCAGACAACTTCGGGTCTCAGTTTGTGGCGCCTCAGATAGTTCTCTGAATCGAGCCAGTAGTAAGATGGAGTATAGCTAAAACCGAATGTAAATGGCTGCAAACGATACTTTGCATATACATTACCGATACTTCCTATTAGATCATACTCAGCCAGATCATTATGCCATGTCTGATAATGACTGTATCCAGCACCAATATTATAACTTTTGGTGTCTACAAAATTGTACTTGCCTGAGAAAAACACCTTGGTCACGTAGTCATCTTCATCCGTATAAAAGTCGTCATCCAGAGGCTCGAGCGGGATATTGTCGTCATAATGGTAGCCTATCTTCAAATAGAGGCTGTAAGGCTTGACGTCCTCCTTCTTCTCTGTCCTGATTTTCTCGAGCCACACTATTGAATTCTCTCTAAGCAGCCCGGAATCAGCATGGTCTCTCACGTATTCAAACTTCTCAACCGCCTTTTCGGCTTTTCCCGTCTCAAAACAACAGACTCCTGCATAATAATAGCTGT
This sequence comes from Desulfobacteria bacterium, assembly GCA_030145395.1. Taxonomy (GTDB): domain Bacteria; phylum Desulfobacterota; class Desulfobacteria; order Desulfobacterales. The sequence continues at coordinate 11,333 of JAQYVR010000029.1, read as the reverse complement.
TGGTCTTTACGGTAGGACTCCTTTGCGCAGCAGCAAGAAAATAATCGAGTGCCCTTCCGTAGTGCTTCTGTTTGTAGAGACTCATTCCCGCATGGTAATGAGCGAGCACGTGTGATGGGTCTTCGTTGACGATCTCAATAAAAAGATCAGCGGCCTTCGCATAGTTGGACATCTTCAAATTCAAGATAGCCAAATCATATTTCAACTCTAAAATGTCCGGGTCAACTTTCCATGCAATGTTCAGATAATGCATAGCCTCCTGATGACGCCCGGTTTTAAGATAGGTCTTTCCCAAAAAATGGTTGAAAAAGGGGTCGTCAGGATTGAATCCGAGCGCCTTCTTAAAGTGTCCTTCAGCGATCTCGTAGTCACCTTCTTCATAGGCAAAAACGCCGAGATCATAATAGGCGCCACCACCTTCTTCTGCTGCATTTACAGGCAAGAAGAGAAACAGAACCACCAGGATGACTGAAACGTAACTCAACGCTCTTTGCATCGTCCAACTCCCATTATTAGTTAGTTTCCATCCATAAATGGCCCTTTTTGCGATGAGCGGCGTTCTCCGCGGGTTTCCGTCTGCGGAGTACGATCTGTACGCCTCGATGAAAACCCTTGTGCGGCCTTGCTCATCAGAAAAATTCCTCATTTGTGAATTGGAAACTTGCCGGGTGCCCAACACTTGTTACGTTATTTATGGATAGGCACTAGTTGAAAACTCTTTACGATTTGGCCACGGGACCTCAATTAGCCAATAAGTCTGTGTTCACTAATGTTTAGCCACCAAGTTGTCAAGGAAAATGTGAATAAAAGGCCAAGCTGGAAACTTATCCAGTACCCAACACTTGTTACGTTATTTATGGATGAGCACAAACTGGTGTCGAGTCTCTGTGGAGCGTGTGCTCGCTGGTGCAGTTCAAGAACGGTTAAATAGTCTTTAACCGAAAACCTCTGTTTTTTCGGTCGGAAATTCGAAATCCGGCACGAAGTGAAGCTTGCGCTAACCACGAAAATCCGAAACAATAACAAAGATAAAAATGCTCCAATGACAAAAATATGGGATTTTCAATGTATTAGTTTTGGTCATTTGGTCATTCGATATTCGAATTTGTTTCGGTATTCGAATTTCGATATTCGGATTTTGCCTGAATATGACTTTTCGTTCACGCACTAAATAGAAAGCGCAAGGGGGTCTTGAAACAAGTTCAAAGACTATGAATCGATATAAACGCGTCGGTTACTCTTGCCGATGGTGCAGTACACTTCATAGTTGATCGTCCCAATCTTTGCCGCAATCTCCTCCGCCGTTATCCTCTCCTTGCCCTGGGACCCCAGGAGCACCACCTCATCGCCCACTGCAACACCCTCGAGGCCGGTAACATCCACCATGGTCAGATTCATGCAGACACGACCCACCACCGGCACGCGCTGCCCTTGGATCAATACCTCTCCGTTATTCGAAAGCAACCGGCTGTATCCGTCGTCGTAACCGACAGGGATTGTAGCAATGGAGCGCCTTTCTTCAGTCTTGTAGGTGCAGCCGTAACTGATTGATGTGCCCGGAGGCACTGTTCTGATCTGAATCACCCGAGACTTGAAAGACATGACCGATTTGAATGGAGCTGCAGCCGCCCATCCTTCGGCGGGTGGTGAACCATAAAGCAAGATACCGGGGCGGGCCATACCAAGATCCAGGCCCTTGCTTCCCAAAAGTGCCCCACTGTTGGCAATATGAGCGTCCCCCTCGAAGCCTACGCGTCGCCTGCATGCCTCCACAGACTCCTTAAATCTCTTGATTTGCTGGTCGGTAAAGGGGTGATCCGGTTGATCGGCAATAGCGAGGTGGGAGAATATACCTTCGACTTGAATCCCCTTAAGGGGCAAGAGCTGCTCCAAGAAGTTGGGCAAATCTTCGCACCAGACTCCGAGCCGGGTCATTCCGCTGTCCACCTTTACGTGAACCGCTGTCACCTTTTCCTGTTCAACTGAAACTCGGGAAAGCTCTTCAGCAATGTCCACCTGAAAAAGTGCAGGTGTGAGCCCATGTTTGACTACGGCTGAAACCTCATCTGACGTGATTCCCATCATGAGTAGAATTGTAGCCTCACAGCCGGCTTTTCTCAACTCGAGGCCCTCTTCTGCCTCGAATACCCCCAGCAAATCAACGCCGGCCGACTCCAGGGCCGTGGCCACAGGTAACATGCCATGGCCGTAAGCATCTGACTTCACAACGGCAAGCACCCTGGCATGAGGGCCGGCCAATCGCTTGATCTCAAAGAAATTATGCTTGAGCGCATCCAGGTCTATGGTCACTTCATTCGGTATCATGGCCCGGCTCCGATACGGGAAGTATGATTGCGAAGGTGCTACCCTTGCCTTCAGTACTTTCCACGTTAACGCTACCATTAAATGTTTCAATAATCCTCAGGCTGATCGCAAGCCCCAACCCGGTCCCCTTGCCCGGAGGCTTTGTGGTATAGAACGGGTCAAAGATCTTGTTCAGTTCAGAGGCGGCAATCCCCTTACCTGTGTCAGAAACAGAGATTTCGATGTGAACTGTTGGGTGATCGTGTGCATCTGTCTCCATGGTCACAGGAGAGACTTGTCTACTAGCAACTGTGAGGGACCCTCCTTCTTCCATGGCGTCACCAGCATTGAGCATCAAATTGATCAGCACCTGCTTTAGCTGGTCGGCATCGGCCCACACTTTCCCGATACCATCCTCGAGTTTTGTCTCAACCTTGATAGACTCCATCATCCTTTGACCGGAGAGAAAAGAGGTGCTCTCCGTGATCAGGGCATTCACATCAAGAGGGGCGGGTTCAGACGGTGAAGGTCTAGAAAAATCGAGAAGCTCACGGACGATTGTATCGGTTCTGGTAACTTCTTTTTCAATCCGATTGAGATAATCCATGGCTTCCGTGTTGTCTGCCAGACTATCCATAAGCAGATTTGTGTAGCCCAGGATAGCTCCCATAGGATTGCCGACTTCATGGGCCACACCCGCTGCCACCCGGCCCAAGGAAGAGAGTTTTTCAGAGCGCAGTACTTCTTCCCTGGCCTGCTTTAGTTCTACGTTGGCAACTTCCAGAGAACGAATGTGAGCCTCCATGCGCTCCTTGTTGTCGGCAAGCCTCTTGAGCATCCGATTGAGGGCCATGGTCAAGTGCGCGATCTCATTCCGATCGCTCTTGGCCATCATGGAAAGAATATCGGTCTCTTCGAAATGATCGGCCATTTTGACCAAGCGCTTGATAGGCCTGATCACGATCCTGGAAAGAAGAAAGTTGCCAAAGACAACCAACACCAGCACATTCAAGCCTATGTAAAACCAGACGAGCAGCTGGGACCTCCTCAATCCCTGGCTTACCTCATCGATGCGAACAGGCACGACGACTGCAGCAATACACTCTCCATCAGCAAAGATGGGCGCTATAACGGTCAGCAGGGTGCGTTCCCTGTTTATGTTTGTGCTGGTTCTTCCCGTGGTAAGGACGCTGGAAATCTGACTCTCATCAACCTCGTTCGACTCATCCGGATGCTTCCCACCGACCCAAACAGAGCCGTCTCGTCCCACCACAAAAATGTCATCATACAGTCCTGAATGGGCCACCCAGGAGATACCGTCATCAAGGCGCTCCTTTAACCGTTCAAGCGAAGGAAGCCCGGCCTGTCTGCCGCTGTCCTCAACAACCGACTGTATCTTCCGGGCCACTGCCATACCATCAGCGGTCTTATACCGAAACAGATCCCGTTCCGTGATCCTCAAAACCACAAAACTGGTCAAGGCCATGGCAGCTATCAATAGGAGAGTCAGACTAAGGAGGATTTCGGTCCGAAGGCCCGGTCTGAATGTCTTCAAGATTCTTACCTCATTAAGGCCACATACCAGCCGATCAACTGCGGGCCGAAAAACATATAGAGCAGCGCACCGATGCTAAGAAAGGGGCCAAAAGGGATGGCCATCCTTCGCCCTCCACCTGTGAGCAGGGCCAGAGTCAGGCCCGCCGCGGTTCCAATAGCCGACCCGGCAAAAATCGTAAATATGACCCCTTTCCAGCCCAAGAATGCACCGATCATGGCAAGTAATTTGATATCGCCTCCACCCATTCCATCCCTCTTTGTCAGCAAATAGTATCCCCATGCCACCGAGAGGAGAATGCCGCCACCTAAAAGGATCCCCATCAAGGACTCTTTGTATGTGATATGGTTAAGGAGGAATGACGTGACAAATCCGATCCCGATACCTGGATATGTAATCACATCCGGGATGATCTGATGATCAATGTCAATGAAGGTGATAACCAGAAGTGCCGCAATCAGTGAGTAGAAAACAAGGCCTTCCCAGGAGAGGCCGTGATTTGCAAGGACTGCAATCGCAAACAGACCCGATAACAATTCAACAACAGGATACCTCAGGGAGATTGCAGCTCCACACTGCCGACATCGCATTCTGAGCCAAAAATAGCTCGCGACAGGAACGTTATCGTAAAAGGGGATCTTGGTCCGGCAGCTTGGACACATAGATCGTGGGTGTATCAGGGAAAGCGACCGGGGAAGACGGTAAATGCACACATTCAGAAAACTGCCTATTGCCATACCGACTGTAAGAACCCAGATCTTAATTGCAAGCTCCATCACGCCAAGGCCTTTCTGTGCTCGGGGTCGGGTACCAAAAGCGAAATATCACAATCACTTAAAGGGTAAGTATAGGGAATAGGTAAAAAAATCAAGATTTTTGTTGTCATCAATACATCATCTCCTATATATGTTATTCCTTTTGAACCTACGGACTCTGTGCCCATTTGGGAAATAGAGTGAGCCGGCACTCCACTATTCCATGTGAACAATTCACACCCATGGAACAGGGTGCTCTCAGGACGAAATAAAGAGTAACGGAGGAATCCGCATGGCTAGAACAGACAGCGTCGACTCCATCGACATCATACAAGAAGATGGTGAACCAATAGATATTCCCGATTCACTCCCTCTTCTTCCCGTGCGCGATGTCGTTGTCTTTACGTATATGATCCTCCCCTTGTTTGTCGGAAGAGATAAATCGATTCGCGCCGTGGATGCAGCTATGGCAAAGGACCGCCTGCTTCTTCTCTCCACCCAGAGCGACGCTTCGGTCGAAAACCCTGAACCCGAGGACATTTATGGGGTAGGCACGGTAGCCATGATCATTCGCATGTTCAAGCTTCCAGACGGTCGAGTCAAGGTCTTGGTCCAGGGTCTGGGCAAAGCCCGCATAAAGGATTATGCAGAAACAAAGCCTTTCTATCGGGTCAACATCGAACAGATTTTGGAACCCGAAGTCGACAAACCTGGCGTTGAGGCCGAAGCGCTTATGCGCAATGCCTGTGACCAGACTGAAAAGATTCTCGACCTGCGAGGAGAACTGACAGGTGACGTAAGCGCCATTCTGCGCGGGATTGAGGAGCCGGGGCGATTGGCAGATTTAGTGGCTTCAAACCTCAAGCTGAAGGTGGAACAGGCTCAGAATCTCTTAGAGATTAATGATCCTATCCAGAAACTTCATCGGGTCAATGAACTCTTGAGCAAGGAGTTGGAAGTTTCTTCCATGCAAGCCAAGATCCAGTCAGACGCCAGGGAAGAAATCTCCAAGACCCAGCGAGAATATTTCCTCAGGGAGCAGATGCGAGCTATCCACAAAGAATTGGGAGATATTGACGAAAAGGCTCAGGAAGTTTCAGAATATACCAAGAAGATCAAGAAAGCCAAGATGTCAAAGGAGGCTCAAAAAGAGGCCTTTAAGCAACTAAAGCGCCTCGAGCAGATGCACACCGATGCAGCTGAAGCCTCTATTGTTCGCACCTACCTGGATTGGCTTGTTGAGGTCCCGTGGAACAAAACGACGAAAGAAGTTCTCAATATAAAAAGCGCTCAGCAAGTCTTGGATGAGGACCATTACGATCTCCAGAAGGTAAAGGATCGTATCCTGGAATATTTGAGTGTGCGGAAACTCAACAAACAGATGAAAGGGCCAATACTCTGCTTTGTGGGGCCCCCAGGAGTGGGCAAGACCTCGCTGGGACGATCGATTGCAAGGGCTATGAACCGCAAGTTTTTTCGTATCTCGTTAGGTGGCATTCGCGACGAAGCCGAAATCCGGGGACATCGCCGTACCTACATTGGAGCGATGCCAGGCCGGATCATTCAGGGTTTGAAACAATGCGGCACAAAGAATCCTGTGTTCATGATGGATGAAGTGGACAAGATAGGTGCCGATTTTCGTGGGGACCCATCAGCTGCGCTGCTTGAAGTCCTAGACCCGGAACAGAATGTCAGCTTCAGCGACCACTACCTGAACATCCCTTTCGATCTGTCAAAGGTTATGTTTATCACCACGGCCAATCTGGCCGACCCCATCCACCCTGCTTTGAAAGATCGGATGGAAATTGTGGAACTTGCCGGATATACAGAAGAAGAAAAGCTCGCGATAGCCACACTTTTCTTGATCCCGCGCCAGATAAAGGAAAACGGGATTACTCCAAAACACGTGAGGATTGGCCCAAGTGTGCTACGGAAGATCATATCGCAGTATACCTTGGAAGCCGGCCTCAGGAATCTGGAACGCGAGATCGGGACCATTTGCCGCAAGGTGGCTCGCAAAGTGGCGGAAGGCGAGAAGGGGTCGTTCACAATCACTGGCGCCAATCTCCAACGTTACCTGGGTGTGCCGAAATACCTCCCCGAACTGGAGCAGGAATCACATGAGATCGGCGTTGCGACAGGACTGGCTTGGACCCAGGCTGGAGGAGAAACACTTTATGTGGAAGCCTCCACAATGAAGGGAAGGGGGGACCTGATCCTCACAGGGCAACTGGGAGAGGTGATGCAGGAATCTGCAAAGGCCGCATTGACATATACCCGCTCCAATGCAAAGGCCCTTGGAATAAAAAACAGTTCCTTCCAAGGCATTGACATTCATATACATGTTCCAGCAGGGGCGATTCCCAAGGACGGACCGTCGGCTGGGGCCACGATGGCTGTAGCGATAGCATCGGCCTTGAGTGGAAGACCAGTGGACAGGGATATTGCAATGACTGGAGAGATAACACTTCGTGGACGTATACTTCCTGTTGGGGGTCTCAGGGAAAAGGCTCTGGCCGCCCTTCGGGCAGATGTCCGCAAAATCATTATTCCCGAAAAGAACAAGAAGGACCTAGCCGAAATCCCTCCTAACATCAAGCGCAAGATTGCCTTCTTGCCGGTAAGTCACATAGACGAAGTGTTGAAGCTTGTGTTAAGAGAAAAGCCCGTTAGGAAGAGAGCTCGCAAACCGCGTTGAGTTCTATAGCGGTTGTCAGAACAACGTTCCGATTGGTGTGCCTCTTGTGGCTTCTGCCGTCGTTCGTTTGCCCATTTTGAGCGTTCTAAGGCTTGCTCCGCAAAATGCAAACACGAAGTGTCTCTGTTCAAGCCGTCAGGCGCAACCCTGGCGCCAACTCGGGCTTAACGCCCTCAAACAGTTTGGCCGGCTTGCTCCCCGTAAGCCCGTCCCTCAGGACGGGGTCAAGGGGAGCTATATGAAAATGTATATGTTCCTTACCGGGAAACGCCGCCCTCAGGGCGGGGAAGCTTCAATTTTCGCGCTTCGCTTCACCAAGATCGCTTTACAAAATGGTCAAGAATAGACTCCTCCGGAAGCTACAAGAGCCTCTCCACCAACTGGATAGCGGAACGTATTTATGACAGTTACTATAACCCGGATATTTCACGAGCTCCTCAGCACCAAGCCGAGCCCGCGATCCTGGGGCAAAGATCGTCGATGAGTCGAAAACGGACATGAAAGTTCTTGCAATTGACACATCCACCCCCACCGGCAGTATAGCCCTATTGGAAGGCGATACATTATTAGCTGAAGTGGCCGTGACCAGCACGCAGACACATGCACAACGCTTGATGCCTGCAATTGATGCCACCCTTGATATGGCAGGCCTGACAATTGCGGAATGTGACGGATTTGCCGTGACAACAGGCCCAGGAAGTTTCACGGGTCTCCGGATCGGGATTAGCACTGTTAAGGGTTTGGGCTTTGCCACGAAAAAACCCATCGCGGCTGTATCCACACTGGAGGCTCTGACCTATCAGTTTCCTTCATTCCCCAATCTAGTTTGCCCGCTCTTGGATGCTCGTAAGGAACAAATATACACAGCACTTTATGAGAGCATTGGTCATATGAAGTGGAAAACGGTGATCGAGGATTGTGCAGTTGAAACGAGAGAATGGCTGGAGCAGATTCAACATTTGTGTCTCTTTGTGGGAAATGGTGCGACAGTCTACCGAGAATTAATCCGGGAAATCCTTGGGGATCTGGCGCAGTTTGCTCCATCTTATCTAAACAGGGTCAGAGCGTCGGTGGTAGCTCACATCGGGATGAAACAGATTACAGATGGTGAGACTGCAGACATTGAGAGCCTGGTACCGCATTACGTCAGAAAATCGGATGCTGAAATAAAGCTGGAAAAAGGGGTATTGACAAATGTTTCCAAGAAGATATAATAAAATGTTTGAGTAGCATACAATCGATAATGCCAACGTGCACTGAAGAGTGAAACCTCCCCGCCCCGAAGGACGGGGCTTCTGCCTTAAGGTAGCACTTCGTGCGCGGGGGACAAGCCGGTCACATCCAGGGAGGATTACATATGGAAGAGAGGGACGCAAAGCTCATTGCCGAGTTGATCAAAGAGAACAACGCCATGAAACAATCCATGGAACAACACCATGAATACGAAAAACAGATAGAAGACTTTGACAAGCGCATTCACCTTTCAACCGAAGAATCCATGGAACGGAAGAGAATACAGAAGTTGAAGCTTGCTAACAGGGATAAGATAGAACGTATATTGTCACAACACCGAGGGAGTAAATAATCACCCGCAAAGCGGGTGTCTTGATTACGCGGCCGAGGGCTGTGAAATAGAGAGGAACGGCAGTGGCCACATTTAAGTTTGAGACCCCGCGCAAAGCACGGGGTCTGTCTACAAACAATCAAAACCTCAAAGAACTTCAAGGCAGCGGATCATAGCAGTGACTGAAGGATCATTGATTGATCCCGGGCGTTCAGGACCCTCTGAACAGAGAGGTTTCCCGATTGCCCGGGAAGGGTATCCCCTAATCATTGGGTGGACCTTTGTTACAGCTATCGTTGCTGTCTTGGGGCTTCATACGCTGGCCTTGTTGGCTTTAGCAATAACCGCGTTTATTTGTTTCTTTTTCAGGGATCCCAAACGGGTCATCCCGGAGGAAGAAGGGGCCGTAGTTTCGCCTGCTGATGGCAAGGTCCTATTAGTAGACGTGGTGCAGGAGAACGAATTTGTTGCTGAGAAAATGCTTAAAGTTAGTATCTTTATGTCTGTCTTCAACGTTCACGTGAACCGGATGCCTGAAAAAGGCAGGGTGACCGACGTTGTTTATTATCCCGGCAAATTCTTTTCAGCTAATCTGGACAAGGCCTCCGTAAACAACGAACGAAACGCTGTGAGCATGGATATAAGTGGTGGTCGCAAGTTAATCGTAGTACAGGTCGCTGGGCTCATTGCAAGACGGATAATCTGTAGGATACGAAAGGGAGATCTTTTGAGGCGAGGGGAGCGTTTTGGCATCATCTGTTTCGGGTCGCGCCTGGACCTCTACCTTCCAGCAGACACGGTGCCTGCTGTGTCCCCAGGAGATAAGGTCCTGGCCGGGAGTTCCATTTTGGGACATCTATCATGAAGAGAAGAAAACGTTCAGATAGGCGACAATTTCAGCGCGGGATTTATGTCCTGCCCAACCTTCTTACCACCGCCAACCTTTTTTGCGGCTTCTATGCCATCGTGGCCGCTATTCAGGGTCTCTTTCTGAAGGGAGCGATTGCGATTATGCTGGCGGCAATGTTTGATGCCCTCGACGGCAAGATTGCCCGGGTCACGCATACTGAGAGCAGGTTCGGCCTGGAATACGACTCCCTCAGTGACGCCATATCCTTTGGCGTGGCACCCGGGATTCTGGTATATCTGTGGGCCCTTCAGCCCTTTGGAAGGCTCGGCTGGTTGGCAGCTCTTATTTTTGTTGCCTGCGGGACACTTCGGCTTGCACGTTACAACGCCCAGGCCCACATTATCAGCAGTGATTATTTTAATGGACTTCCGATCCCGGCGGCAGCTTTTATGATTTCGGCTACGATCCTTCTCCATCAACGCCTGGGCGGAACAGGGACTGCCAAGCATGTGACCATCCTAATAATGATATACGTTCTGTCTTGCCTTATGGTCAGCACGATGAAGTACTATAGCTTTAAACATGCAGGATTGTTCAAAAAGATGAGGTTTAATGTGCTGGTCGTCGTTGTGATGCTTTTCATTGTCATTGCAGCAGAACCAGCTATTGCCTTCTTCCTTATGATGCTGTTCTATGTAATGTCAGGGCCTTTCACCACACTGTGGCTTCGCAAAAAGCGTCAGAGTGAAGAGGCTGCAAACGACGAACTCGACACCCCGTACGAGAAACCTGTATAGATTATGTCTCAAACGATTACAGAAAAAATCTTGGCTGCCCACGCAGGCCGAGACACAGTAGCACCTGGTGAACTCATCAATGTCCGGATCGACATGGCTTTGGCCAACGATATCACGGCCCCCATTGCAATCGATCTATTTGAAGCATCAGGCACGGAATCCGTGTTTGATCCGGAAAGAATCGCTCTGGTCCCGGATCACTTTGTTCCAAATAAAGACATCAAGTCAGCTATACAGGTGCAGACTATGCGCGCCTTTGTCAAGAAATATCATATCAAGCATTTCTTTGAATTGGGTGAAATGGGGATTGAGCATGCCCTCCTGCCGGAACAGGGCTTGGTACTCCCTGGAGATGTGGTGATTGGAGCCGACAGCCACACCTGCACCTACGGCGCCTTGGGGGCCTTTGCCACGGGCGTCGGCAGTACAGACATTGCGGCTGCCATGATTACGGGCGAGGTCTGGTTTAAGGTGCCTGAATCGATAAAGTTCACATATAGTGGTCAGCTCACACAATGGGTCACTGGAAAGGACCTGATCCTTTATACCATTGGTGACATCGGGGTGGACGGTGCCACATACAAAGCCATGGAATTCACCGGCGATGCGATCAACGACCTGCCTGTGTCCGATCGTATGACCATGGCCAACATGGCAATTGAAGCAGGGGCCAAAAACGGAATTATTACCCCTGATGAATCGACACTCGATTACGTAGGGCCGCGTGCAAAACGCCCCTTCGAGTGTTACACAAGCGATCCGGATGCTCAGTATGCAGAGTTAAAAACGTATGACGTCTCTGGTATAGAA
>JAQYVR010000212.1 GCA_030145395.1 Desulfobacteria bacterium | reverse complement strand
ATTCGCTCTTTTCTTCTTCTCCCAACGAAGCACATGCCATCACTATTGCTAGCCTGTCCTCCAGACTCCAGTCCTGTGGTCTTTTCTCTCTTCTCTTGTCGCTTGACATCAAAATACTGCCACCTGCAGTGCATTCCAGATCATTGTTCCTTGCATCTCTCATCCACTTTCCCAATGTTGAACTGCCTATTCCAAGTTCATCTACTATCTCTTTTAGGGTGATCCCAGCAGCTCGGCTCAATGCCTTTTCTACTGCCTGCATCTTAAATGATTGGGTATGTCTTGTACTCATTTTCGCCTACCTCTAATGATAATTAGAGGCGACAACTATCCTGACACAGGGGGATACGTACATGGCTGAGACACCTGCAAGCGGTATTTCACCAAGCGCTAACCTTCTGTTTTGGGTCGAGGATGAAAGCCTCGACTAGATCCTTCTCAACGCCACGCCTTGTCTCATACATGGCCCGGTGGGCTGTTACACCTCCAGGCGAACCAGATTATTCTCGATGGCGTACTTGGTTAGCGCACAAACACTATGGAGATTAAGCTTCCTCATAAGGTTGGAACGGTGTCTCTCCACGGTTTTCAGGGTCACCGAGAGATACTCTGCAATTTCCCTGTTTCTTTTACCTTCGATAATAAGCTTTGTTACTTCCCGCTCACGTGCGGTGAGCTGGTTCCACGAATGGGATGAGGTGGCGGGTGGTGTGGATTGATTAATAAAGCCTTTGATTACTTTGTCGCAGATGCCCGGACTCAAGTAAGTCTTTCCCTTCTGAACGCTCTCAATAGCAGTCAAGAGGTCATGGTATGAGTCATTCTTCAGGACATAACCAGCTGCACCTGCATCCAGAGTTGCCCGAACGTACGCTTCTGATTTGTGGGCGGTTAGCGCAATAATATTAATTTCTTGGTTGTGGTACTTAATATCGCGTATAGCCTCTGTGCCGTTGATGTTCGGTATATTGAGGGCCATCAGAATAAGGTGTGGTCCGAGTAGCCTGGCTTGGCGAACAGCCTGCTGGTTATCGTCAGCTTCTCCGATGATTTCCAGCTCAGGTGTGGCTGACAGCAAGGCTCGCAGACCTTCCCTAAATATCGTGTGATCTTCGGCGATGAGGATTGTCTGTTTTAACATTCTTCTAGCCCGCCATATCTGCCGCGAAATATATTGGTAAATTAGCCGTACCCGTACCTGACAATGTAAGGTAAAATTAGACAATAACGACATATCTCTGAGTGCCAATCACTAATGCGAGCACGTCAAGAACAACCAGTAGACGCCTCTGTCGTGGAAGCTACGACCATCAGCAGTGTGGCAGGCCTGATCGAAAAAGCTTTGCGCACCTATGGCTGCGATCCAGAACCCCTATTCGCAGAAATCGGGATCGACCACAATGTGTCCTTTGATCCCAATGCTCGAATTATGACCACCAAGGTTCAAGCCCTATGGAAACTCTCCGTTGAGGCAACGGGAGACCCCGGCTTCGGGTTGACGGCAGTGGAGCAGTTTCAACCTGCGGCACTATACGGGCTCGGATTTGCATGGCTGGCCAGTAACAATCTTCGAGATGCACTCGGTCGGCTAGCCCGGTTTTCCCGGTTTGTCACACCATTCCTCAAGACCTATCTAGACGAGCGCGGTAACACGGTTGACATGGTGATGCTTGGCCCCGAAAAGTGGCCTGACTTCGTATACGCGGCTGGGGACTGGGGCATGGGGATCTTTCTGCGGATGTGTCAAATCACAGCTGGTGAACACATCGTGCCTGTGCGTGTGGTCCTACAGAGACCCATTCCCCCTTGCTCCGACCGATTCAATGCATTTTTTGCTACACCCATCGAGTACGGAGCACCCGACAACCGGCTTTGCTTCGAACCGCACTTGGTTAACCAACCTTTAATGAGCAGCAATCCGGAACTGGCGCGTATCAACGACCAGACAGTCATTGATTATCTGGCTAGGTTCGACCGGTCACACATCACCATGAAGGTCCGCGCCCACATCATTGAGCAGCTCCCCAGCGGCTCACCCAACCAAACATCTATCGCGGACGAACTACATGTGAGCCTAAGAAGCTTGCAGCGGAAGCTCAAGGATGAGGGGAATACCTTCAAGTCCCTGCTGGAAGACACGCGCCGGGAATTGGCCATGCAGTACATATGGGAAAAGCATCGTTCGGTGGGCGAAATCGCCTACCTGTTGGGTTTCTCCGAACCCGGCAACTTCTCGCGGGCATTTCGAAGGTGGACGGGGTGTTCTCCGGCAGAGTTTCGAGAGACTGCTTAATGACTCCGTGCCGCGTCATCTCGCGCAAAACCAGCGGGCATATATCACCAAATACTAAACTTCCGGAAAGGGTCGACTCCCGCCGATTAGTGAAATCTTATATAAGAACCTCATGTACTACCGGGTTCGGCCAGAATGCGACATTCCCCGGATTTCGGGGAACGTCTTAGTTGCCGCACCTTCGGACATACAGCACCAAAACAAAACGGCGATTCGAAAGCCGCCGCTCGGTTCTGTTAATTTATGGTGCGCAACAGGAGGGGCCCGGCGGCAGGCGGTGCAATCCCTTGTAGATGTTCAGATCCAGGGTATTGATCTGCCCGTCCCCGTTGAAGTCTGCATCGACATCGTAGTTGGCATCCCCCAGGGATGTGCGGTGCGCCTGCTTGTACAGGTTCAGGTCCAGCGTGTCGGTACTGCCGTCGTTGTTCAGGTCACCGTCACACAGGTTGCCGTAACCATCCCCGTCGGTATCCAACTGACTTGGGTTGGATACCGAGGTACAGTTATCACTGCTATCTGGCACCCCGTCACTGTCGGTGTCGGGGGCGAGGGATTCTATGCGCAGGTGATCCATGTTGGCACCGCTGACCCCGGTTGTCTGCG
>JAQYVR010000148.1 GCA_030145395.1 Desulfobacteria bacterium | reverse complement strand
AAAATTCTCCACCTCAATAATGGCATTGTTGGGATCCATCACTCGGAAATATATAACGGCATTCACCTTGATGGAGACGTTATCCCTGGTGATGACATCCTGAGACGGGACATCCATGGCCACCAGACGGAGGCTGACTTTTACCATCTTATCGATGATCGGGATGAGAATGATCAACCCCGGGCCCTTGGTTGCGATGACGCGGCCCAGTCTAAAGATCACCCCCCTCTCATACTCTTTTAGGACCCTGATGGCCGTAGCCAGGAAAAAAACAATGAGAACAACAATAAGGATCAAATATGTCGGCATGATACCCCCCCTTTTCTTCATACTCCAAGAAGTTAAGACAAAAAAACGACCACCACTTCAGCGGATCAAAATTCCCTATTAACCGATATTCCCCATATCAAATCCAAGGGATGAGAAATGGGCTCTTAAACCTTCCTTTTTAGACATTATCAATGAATAACTGTATCTTTCGCATATGTCAATACGCCGGAGTTCTTCTTCAAGACGCCTTGAGATTCTTGAAGTTCCAATTTTCACCCTATTCTTGTTGACAAAGACAAAATTGAGCGTACCTCTCCATGGATCTCTTATCAATGGTGAATCAAAGTCTGTGATATCGAAACCCTAATATTTTCATGCTTACATCTGGTAACCTTTCGGAAATGACGTCTGCCAAAACTGAATACTACGTAGTAAAAAGTCTGCCCTCCGCCAATCCCTCACCCCAAACTAAGGTTTTTCTACCCCATAAATCAGGGTTTGCCCGATTGACTGCTTAAAAAAACTCCCGTATTTTGGTTGGGCTGGCTTTTCATGGCTAGCCTCCTGCACGCCCCTGGCTCTCGCCTCCCAAGCGCATTGTCAGGGGCTTTCTCTCGCTGATTCAGAAACATGCTGATTTTTCTTGACTCTTGTCTTGACTTAGAATAATCAGTTTAAAGGGTAATACCCTGTCAAACAGTAAACATATCAGACTAACCCTTCTAGATTATCCTAAGTCCACGTATCTACTCGCTAAGCCAGGACACATATGATGGGAGGCGACCAAAAAAACACGATTTCAGCTAGCCTTCAAAGGACACCATGCCTGTGTCTGTTGAGGTCCATTCTTGTCCACTAAATCTTTAAATGACCTTACAATGCATTTGATCATCTGCAATAGAGAAGGGAGTTTAAAATGGGTAACGGGGAGAAAATTGGAGAAATGATCACTCAAGAGGAGCTCAAAGACACTCTCGACGAGCTTCGAATCATTCTGAGAGCCTTGATCTCGGATGCGGATTTAAAGGCTAGAGATCTTTCTGCATCTGAGTTTTACAGAAGCGATATGAAGGGATATTCACGAGGGATAAATGAAATTGGAAACAAGGTAATAGATATTCTTGAGGAAAGGCTTTTAAAGGAGAATTAAGAGCTTTGAGTATCCTGCTGTTAATCGCCAATCGATAGATTTTCAACATTACAAACTGTAATCGAAAGAAAATCCGGGACTTCAAAACCAGCGACTACGATACGTAGTCAAAAGTTGAGCCGAATACCCACCAATCTCTTATCCAACAATCAGGATTCTCGCCCACATGAATAAGAGTTTCCCAAGTAGACTCACACCACAAAAAGCGAGTTCTTATCAAGTCAAGAGGAGGCAACGATGGCAATATTCGTCTTAATCCATGGCGCATGGCATGGTGGCTGGTGTTGGGAGAAGGTCGTTCCTCTTCTGACATAGGCAGGACACGTGGCTGTGGCTCCCGATCTGCCTGGACACGGAAGAGATGAGACCCCTCTGCAACAGGTCTCTCTACGGGCCTACGCTGACCGTGTGTGCGAACTTCTCGACGCCCAGACCGATCCAGTTATTTTGGTTGGCCATAGCATGGGTGGTATTGTCATTTCACAGGCCGCAGAATATCGCCCACAGAAGATCCGTGTGTTAGTGTACCTCTCTGCCTTCCTCGTCGGTAATGGTGAAACGCTGCTCCAGCATGGCATGAGAGACGATGAATCCCTACTCTTCCCCAACTTAGTGACAGCCCCTGACCAGTCATATCAGACTATTAAGGACAACGTAATACGGGACATTTTCTATGCCGACTGTACGGCCGAGGAAGCAAAACAGGCACAGGAGCGTCTAAGACTGCAAGCTTCTGCTCCTGCTGAGACACCGTTGAGTCTGAATGAAGATGCTTATGGGATTGTCCCGCGTGTGTACATTGAATGCCTGCGTGATCGGGCGATTTCACCGGAGATTCAAAAAGGGATGTACACCGCGATGCCGTGTGCCCAAGTCCTGTCGCTTGATACTGGCCACTCACCGTTCTACGCTGCGCCAGCAGAGCTTGCGCGTATCCTTATTGCGGTTGCAGCACAATTCCCTAATGACAGAGCAGGGCAATGAAAAAATATGGAAATGCAGTGTCCTATGCTTGCTTTCCCATTACGATGCATTTGGGTAAGATCAGTCACTTTACCATTTCTTGAGAGGGACACCTGAAGATCCATTCTTGGGCAGGGCTTTACATAAAGTAGGGGCAGAGTGGGAGAGAATGCATTTTTGACAAAAAAAGGGGTTAGCCGTGTCCTTTGCGAATTCAGCTAACCCCTTGTTATTATTAATGGCGCGCCCAGCAGGATTCGTTTCACTTTTGATGAAACGATAAAGGCGAAATGGCTAATAAAAGCATTATATCAAATGGTTAAACATTTCATGCCTGGCAGCTTTCGTTTCAAACGGCCTGTGGCGGATATCATTTCAAAAACCATGAAACGATATCTTGACAAGCTGGAAATACCTATATATTATAAGGACATATTCATTTCACAGCTTTGACAAATCGTTTCAATGACGCTTTCTAACCAGACTATACTTGACTACATCGCGGCCCATCCCGGGGCTCGTCGAGAGGATATCCGACGTCATATCGTCCCCGAGGTGAGTGAAACCACCGTTTGGCGCGCTCTGAAGCGGCTTGTGAACGAAGGCGCGCTGGAGGTTTCAGGTAAAGGCCCGGCCACAGGCTACAGCATCGCGGGTGCAGCCGTAGTCCGCGTCCATTTGCAGACGCCCTACAACCGACGCAGGCCGGCGAGTTATAAAAAGGACTTCCTGGACCGCTATATTCCGAACAAGACATTCTACCTATCCGAGGCTGATCGGCAGCGCTTGCGAGAAGCCGGTACGCCAACAGCCTCGCCGTTACCGGCGGGAACCTACGCGCGACGCATTCTTGAACGACTCCTAATCGATCTCTCCTGGGCGTCATCGCGCATGGAAGGGAACACGTACAACCTTCTCGAAACCGAGCGTCTGATCCGATTTGGGCAGGAGGCCTCCGGAAAGGATCGGAAGGAAACGGTGATGATCCTCAACCATAAGGAAGCGATTCAGTACGTGGTAGAAAATCTTGCTGCTATCAAGATCAGCCGGCCGGAGCTGTTCAACATCCACGCTTTGCTCGCAGACGGCCTTCTGGCCGATCCCGCTATGGCTGGGCGGCTTCGGCGCATGCCCGTGGGTATTACCCATTCAAGCTTCAGACCCCTTGAAGACCAGTTCGCGATCGAGGAAGAATTCGATATATTTATCGAAAAGGCGGCGGCCATTAATGATCCGTTCGAACAGTCCTTCTTTCTTCTCGTGCATATCCCTTATTTGCAGGCTTTCGAGGACATCAACAAAAGAACCTCGCGGATCGCCTCCAACATTCCTTTGCTGAAGGCCGATCTCGCGCCGATGTCATTTCTTACCATGGACGACCGTGCCTATATTGACGGCCTTATCGGAATCTATGAGCTGAACAATGTTTCCCTACTGCGTGAGGTGTATATCGAGGCCTACATGACTTCGGCTGAGAACTACAGGACGTTGCGCGCGGAGGTCGAAACCCCGGAAAAGGCCGCGCTGGTTTATCGCGATTTCGTTCGCGAAGCCGTGCGCCGCAGCGTGATTGACTGGAAGGCATTCCGGCCCGATCTCATCATGGCCATGGCCACCGAGGCTGATATCCCCGAAACGGACCGCGAGGAGGTAATCAATTATATAGAAAACGAGTTTCGTGGTCTGCATGAGGGGAATATCATTCGCTACCGGCTGCGTCCAGAGGACCTTGTGGGCATCAGCCGGGAGTAACCGAAAGGAGTGGTGTTGACATGCCCATGGTATCCAACCCCAAAAGCCTTTTATTGCTGGTGCGCCCAGCAGGATTCGAACCTGCGACCTACGGATTCGTAGTCCGTCACTCTATCCAGCTGAGCTATGAGCGCACTGCGAATGTGAAGAGAACGTAGCAAAATTCCGCTGATCTG
>JAQYVR010000132.1 GCA_030145395.1 Desulfobacteria bacterium | reverse complement strand
AGGTGGCCAGTTCTGTGCAGAGCTTCACGGGACTGGCCACGGTTGTTTGTTGAGACAGGCGTGGATACGAGTTTGCAATCTTCAAGTGTGGGAGTTCACAGAGGTGAGCCGACGCAATTTCAAGAGTACAAGAAATAATCTCTAAAATAGCCAAATCCGAGATAATGCCATAATATCTCTACTTCCGCCCACCTTCAAAAGGTTATGATACATGTTTGCCATCTTCAACCCGACCTTCTGTTGTTCACCAGCCCGAACAAACCCTTAGCCGTTGACATCATTGATAAAAAACCACGCACTTGGCTGCCTTCCCTTCGAGCTAAATAACAGAAATCGATATAAAGAAATCATACCAATTTCCTTCGCCTCCTATATTACCTCCCAAGTCGAGATATCCTTTTGATATTGTAAGTATTACCTGACTTATGATAATGGGAAGAATGTTTTAACTTGATAATTCCCCGCAGCTTGCTGCGGGGTCGTTCATTGGACACCAGCCACCCTGACTTTTGATATCTGCTATTTATCTCTATATCTGCCTGCCCTGCAAAACTTATGATATGGTTTTGTTATCTTTGCCCCAAACTACATAGGTTTTTCCCCTTCTCCTTTGAATTGATCCCAGCCCGTCTCATGTTCCTCTACAAATGCAAGCTGCCATTGAACAATTGAATGTCAATATATCCTTTTGGTGTTGTAACAATTGGCAGATCTATGATAATGGCAACTGAATTCAAATTGGAGACCGAGTAAACCAAACCCTTGTGTAGAGGGTTCTTGAACAATGCGAGTTCAGGAAGAACTTAACGGAATAGGCCCTACAGACCGACCCGCGAAAGGTGAAGGAGAGAAAAGAATGAATGACAAGAAAGCAGACCTGGCCGGACCTGGCATCGGAGACTATGACGAGCTGGAAAGAGTCCTGCCAAAGGATTACAAGTCTCTGTTGAACCCAAAGGACACGCAGAAGGCTGTCTTTGCCGTAAAAAACTACATTGAAGAGAATCTGTGCAAGGAACTCAACCTGATCATGGTTACGGTCCCTCTCATCGTAGACGTTGAGAGTGGCGTGAACGATTACCTGGACCGGGACGGGTCACGTACGCCAATTGGATTCCATATTTCAAACGACCACGACAAGAACCCTGTCGATGCAGAGGTGGTTCAGGCTGCAACCAAGTGGAAGCGTATGGCGTTAAAGCAGTTCGGGATGGAGGTTGGGGAGGGCCTCAACACCGATATGAGAGCTGTACGCAAGGACTACTTTCTGGACCATGACCACAGCGCATATGTGGATCAGTGGGATTGGGAGCTGGCGGTAACCGAAGAGCAGCGCAACCTTAAGTTCTTGACGGAAGTGGTGGAGAAGATCTGGAAAGTAATCAAGGGAGCGGAAACCTACGCGCAAGAACTCTTCCCCGATCTCAAGACAGACAGATATCCCAACCTGCCAGATAAACTCACATTTTTGCATGCGGAAGAGATCCTTGACAAGTACCCGGATCTGCCGCGCAAACAGCGCGAGACAGAGATTCTTCAGGAGTACCCTGCAATCTTCATCTACGGGATAGGCTGGACGCTCCAGGACGGTTACCCCCACGAACTCAGGGCAGCAGATTACGACGACTGGGTCACGGAAACGACATCAAAGGACGGAAGGCCCATGCACGGACTTAACGGAGACATTCTCGTCTGGAACCCGGTTACAAA
Source organism: Desulfobacteria bacterium (assembly GCA_030145395.1). GTDB lineage: Bacteria > Desulfobacterota > Desulfobacteria > Desulfobacterales. Next base: position 6,197 of record JAQYVR010000132.1, on the reverse strand, counting down.
GCGTCGCCACGAGCTGACATCCATGGGTGTCCGGGTTAATGCTGACACGCTCCGGAAGCAGTTGGAATTGACCGACCAGCTTCATTTTCTCGAGTTCCCCTACCACCAGGCAATTATAAACGACGAGATCCCTCTCAGCATTGGTGGGGGAATTGGGCAATCCCGCACCCAGATGCTTCTTCTCAACAAGGCGCACCTCGGAGAAGTCACTGTCAGCGTATGGCCAAGGGTGTTGAAGGAGATATGCGAGAAAAAGAACATCCATGTGCTGTAGTGAGCACAAGTCTCCACGGCTCTGAAAAAAGGGGTCGTCGACGTATAAACGCTGTGGTGGTATAATACCTTGATTGTATTGTAAATGTCATGCCATTGTTGGCTTGACCGGCTCGCTCCCCGCGCATGAAGTGCTGCCGCGAGACAGAACCCCCGCCCTTCGGGACGGGGAAGCTTCATATGTGCTTTTGTTATGTAGCTGACTTATCGCATAACCTCATTGTCCCCAATTTCCGAATCGTTTATATCCTCCTGCCGGAATAACACCTCCTTCCAATTAGTCTGTCCGTTGTCCCTGCCTGCAGCAGAATCTCCTCCTTTCTGCATAGGTTTCCCGTAGTAATTTTTCCACAAGCAAATAGTGCTTTATCCATAAGAAACGGGTGTTGTCCTTTATCAAGTAGACGGTCAGTTTTCCGATAAAAGAACTAAAGGCGGCAGTCTTAACTGATTTTGGTAAACACAAACAATACAAAAGGGGGTCACAGATGGAACAGGCACATTTGGAGGAGATAGAAAGAATCATATACGGACTAAGACTGCCGAAGAATTCCGAATACTATGAGCCGGGTGTCGGGTTCAGCTGTAAAGCAAAAGATATTGGATTCGACGCATATGCCGAGTGTCTGGAGAAAGGGTCGTACAGGTGCCCATTTTCGCTGTCTTATGGTTGTTCCAGTTACTGTAAATGTCCATCTCGGATCTATCTCGCCAGGGAATTGAAGAAGTGACTTCATCTTTCGATCAAAGCCCTGATCGAGTCCGGCCACATGAGTCTCAAGGGTATTGCATGATAAGCGGCGCTTTCTCTGCAATAACAAACCAGGTCAAGGAGGCCACACACCATGAAGACAAATCCCATTCACAGGGAAGGTACCAAGAACGTTATGTGCTCTCACTATAGAGATTGCCTGGATCATGCCGCAAGGCGCTTCTGGCTGTTCTGGGATTGCTCCGAATGCACACACAAATCAGAACGAGAATCATTGGACCACAGGCGATCTAAGAATGATTCAGACCTTGATCCCGACCTCTCTTGGTTAACGTGGGAAGGAGAACATCAACATGTAAACTAGTTGATGCCTGTCTATGAATAACGTAACAAGTATTGGGCACCGGGTAAGTTTCCAATTCATAAATGAGGGATCTTGTTGCCGAGCAATGCTTCGTGCCTGATGAGCAAGGTTGCACAAGCCAGCCCGCCTCGCCAGAGCCTTAGCGATGGCGGGCAGGGGTTTTCGTCGAGGCGTACAGATTGTACTCCGCAGACGGCCTTTTCATAAGCCGCAGGCGCAAACCTGCGGAGAATGCCGCTCATCGTAAAAAGGGCCATTTATGGATGGAAACTAGTTGATGGTTTACTCTATCAACAGTATTACAGCTGTCCTCCGACCGGCAGAACTTCCCCTTTCCATCGGACCTATTTACAACCTTTCCCTGAGATACCCCCCTCTCTGATTGTTTCTTTCTCACCCAAAACTAATCAATTTGGCATGGGTCTTGCTAAACCATCGTCTAAGTACATTTGGTAATACAGGGCGCCCCTCTGCAGGAATCTGTGTCATGCCCAAGGGCAGGAAATAGGTTGAACGAGGAAGGCAGACCGGTATTACACTACAGGCGAGATGGTGTGGAAGCTAACAATATGTCTGATTGTCAAAGAACTGACACAGTGCCAAGAAGGGTGTCAATCCAATGCCAGACAGCACACGAGAAAGTCCTGAGAGGGAAAGGCGCCTTTGGATCATGGCGGGTTCGATTATCGGTTCAAGGGGCCTCAGGCCAGCACTTTTCTACGTCAGACTTACGGGAGGGACTATAGTAACATGAAAACGATCTTAGTACTTGATGATAGCAAGAAGTTGCACGGTCTTGTAATAGACGGCTTGAAGGCATTCGGGTCAGTGACAACGAGAAAGACCAAAGACCTTATTGTCAAGTCCGCCACTGATGGCATGGAGGCCGCTAGTGTTTTAAGCAGGTTCAAGGTCGATCTTATTGTGACGGACATCGAGGGGCCCGAGTCGGACGGGTTTCAACTCATGGCTTACTTGAAGAAGAGCGGCCTCAGGGACATTCCCGTCATCGCTGTGACAACCGCCAACCCCCCAGAAGTCATAACCATGCTGGAACAGATGGGCGTTGCAGATTATGTCAAGAAACCGTTTGTTCTTTTGGAACTGCTCGAAAAGATGCTGGATGTGTTTGACGAGAGTTCAAAGGCTCTCATGAGTGACTTCAATGTTCCGAATTTTCTGCAAGCACTTAAAATGGAAAAAAAGACATGTACTTTGAAGATCAATGCCAAAGGCAAGGTCGGACAACTGCATGTGGAAGACGGAGAATTGGTCGATGCTGAGACCGATAAGTCGACAGGCGACCGTGCTGCCATCGAGATCCTGGGATGGGAGAACACAAAGTTAAAGGTTGAAGCACTGTCCAGCAACAAGAAGAGAATCGAGGGCACGATCATGCACCTTCTGATGCTGGCGGCCCACGCTGGAGAGAGAGAAGCTGATGTTGACCCCACTTCTGAATCGGTATTAGACGAGGTTGCCATGCTGGCTGCAGGCCGCCATGACATGGAGGCACGGAAAAAGCTGACAGCGTTCATAAAGGCGAATATGCGAAATCACGAGGGATGGCTATGGTATTCACGCGTCGCCGACAAAATGGAAGCGGTAGAGAAATCCCTGAGCAATGCGAAGAAGCTTGCCCCCAAGGATCCTGAGGTCCTTACGGAGATCCAAAAGATTGAACTTGCCAAGAAAGAGCTTAAAGGCAAGGAGTTCTGGCGTTGTCCATTTTGCCGTGTGCCTTTGAATGTGAAGGTGCTTGAGTGCCCGTATTGCCGGGCACTCCTGTCCATTGACAAAGAGTGGTTTAGTCCTGCAGAAGACGCTAATCAAGAGATACTCCAAGAAGCAGTCGTCAGATACGCGAGCGTTGTCGCGTGGGAAGCCAATCCCGATGCCTACTACTACTTAGGCCTTGCGTATCTCAATCTCCAGCAATGGGAAAAAGGACTGGAGCAGTTAAACAATACTGTCGAGACTTTCCAGGACAATGAATTCTACGCCGGCCAACTGCAGATGTTAATGAATCTCGTCACAACAAGTGAGGATATATTTTCTCAAGGGACCGTGGAGAAAGAAATTGGATCCGATCTCACTCCGACAACCGTCGGGGGACACGGCAAAAAGAAGATCCTTGTGGTGGAAAGCAGCCCTGCCATACGAAAGGCTATAACTATCACCTTGTCCAAGCGAGGGCACGAAGTCATAGAGGCAGAGGACGGTCTTGAGAGTCTAAACTGCTTGGATAAGACAAGGCCTGACGTGATCCTTATGGATGTTGTCCTGCCTAAACTAGATGCCAAAAGCGTACTTTCTGTTATACGGGACAATTCCGGGCTTGCGGATATTCCTGTTATCGTATTGACTACAAACAAGAGAGGGCTTTTCAAGTGGGGAAAAAACAAATTGAACGGTACCACAGCATTCCTACACAAGCCATTTGATCTGTCGGAACTGATCGATACCACCGAGAAATTTCTTGTTTGACCTGACTATCATCTTTGGACCGGTAAGATAACTCGGCTTACCGAAGACCTCAGAGCAAGGATTGGCTGACCGTGGAAGAAACAGCATTTACATTGGACGAATCGGCGGAGATGCTCTTTCAACAGATTGATGGGGTGGACTTTGGAAAGGATACGACCCTTGGCAAGGCCTTAAGTGAAGAAGAAAAGAGGCTGCATGTCTGCCGGGGCTATCTTGGGGAACTTGTACACCTTTTGGGTACATGTCTTAATGACGTCCAATTGGTGAAAGATGCGGAGGAGGGAAAGAAGTTTCTTAGCAAGTTCCTGGGGCTTCTGAGTAAAATCGGCAGGATGCCAGATCACGACGGAAAGATCCTCATACGTTTTAGAGGACTAAAAACAGGCTCTGAAAGCTCGGAAAGGGTTGATTACGTTGTCTTGTTAGGCAATATGGTCTTCGACATGGCCACTGCTGCCTCCATGGTAAAGAACCTTGAGGACTTCTCAACCGATTTTGAGACACGATTGACCAATGGTTTTCAAGTGTTCTCGGAACACGGCATTAACAGCTTGTTTCTACAGATCCCCGACGAATCCCCTGCTACTATGAAAGCTTTGTGGATGGCGCTGGTCATCCTGTCCCAATGGGGTCAAGCTTTGAGTGCGGACTCTTCTGTGGCAGATGAGGAGAATGGGTCTGAAGCATCCTTTTCGATGATCCCCGATGAACAGGATCAGCCCGACCTGAATTTGACCATCCTGGCCAAAATAAACCGTATGAAGCCTGAAACAATGAAGGCTTTGATCCAGAAGGTTGAGACTTGGATGGCCAGACCGGATCAGGAAGCAGCGGGAGAGCGGTTTTCAAACGTCTACAATGCCATCCTGGGTAACAAGGCGCTTCAAAAAAAGCTGGTGCCGCCTCCCATGGAAGTGAACAATATCAAGTGGCTGATGGTGGACGATGAATACGAGGTCGTTTCAAAAGAAAAGACCGATGTTGCCCGGCTAGTGATGGGCACGTATGGCGATTCCCCTCAAGAGACGGCTCGTATTATGGGGAGCGTTTATGGGGATGATTATGAGCAGGTCGATTCTCAAAACCTTGGGGAGCGCCTTAAGCTGGCCTCGAACCTTCTGGCTTCTATTGAGGAGACTGATGATAGCCAACCGATGATGGAGGAAGTACTTGAGAACGTTGAAAAGCGGCTTGATGAAGTTTCTGACGACACCTATGACAGCATTGAGGTGGAGGGTGGTGTCATCAAGGCTAAAGATGGTGAAACAGAGAAGACGGTAGGGAAGATTCACTCTGCACTGAAGGGTATGGTAGGCTTTTTTAAGGCACGATCAGTTGTCAACAAGAAGATGGAAAACTTGGCTGAGCGAGGCATAATCTTTGACGATCAAGACTATAAGGTCATTGCAAAGGACTTTGAAATTTCAAAGAGTCAGGCAAAGGATCTCATCGAGACATTTCAGAACTGCTTTGACGAGGATGGCTCTTTTCTCAGGGACGCCTTTTCAAGAAACGTGTCCAAGTTTGCCAAGCATAGAAAGAAGATCTTCCAGTTCTTGTGGCACTACCTGCAACAGATGTCGAGCCGCGAGGATCGGGTAGCCCTTTTGAATTCGCTCCAGATGTTGATCCCCCACTTGAAACACCCTCAGGGCGTCCTTAAAGTCCTGCTTACGGATTTTTCCAAGGACCCTGACTCGGTTGCTGTTTCTGACCGGAGCGCCCTGGTGCTAATCACTTTGCTCATCAGCAATTATACCAAGGAACATCATCAAGACATCGAAATCACCCCTGAGGAGGTTTTGGGGGTCACCAAAACCAAAGATTTGGACACAAAGATGATCGCTGCCGTGACCAAGGTAATAGATGGCAATCGGGAAAGATTTTTTCAGAAGTTCAGAACGGTTCACAGAAAACTTAATGAACTCCTGGTTCGCAGCCACTCTGAAGGTGAAACGATATCTCTTCGCGATATCTTCCTATTGGAAAGGGAAGTTTACATATTCCTTTCCCTCATATCGGGAAACACGGCTCGTGTTTTGATAAGAAGTGCAGCCGGGGTATACGGAGATCCGAGATCAGGGGTCTATCAATTCCACGAAAGCGAGCACTTCTTGCCGTCTCTCTTGCAACTATTGAAAATAACTAGTCGAGGACTGGGAAGAATTGGTGAGAGAAAAGACCTGAGCCTCTTGCAAGGAATAAGAGACCGAGAAGGGGAGTTTTACGAATCAATTGCTGAGACAGGACATTCTGAGCATCTGAAGAGGGCTATGGAGGTTGTACAGATGTCCATGGAAAGAATTGATGCAGCGGCTTGAGGGAAAACGGTAACTAACTTGGCAGGAGGTTAGACTTTAA
>JAQYVR010000051.1 GCA_030145395.1 Desulfobacteria bacterium | reverse complement strand
GAAGTAAATCTATCTGTGGATGGCCTCAGCACATTTAACGCAAAGATCGGATTCGGGCATAATCATAAATCTTGCAAATGGGATCGGCTCTTCACACTCACGGCACAAGCCAAAATCAGGATCATCGATCATCGTCAACGCACGTTCCATTTTTGATAAAGCATGTTTTGAATTGTCCAGGGCGGCTTCATTGATGCTTTTGCTCTGTATCGCGTCCATACGGGAGAGCCGCCCAATGGCATTATCCGGTGATATAGGCTGGGTGAGCAGTTTATAAGACTTTATGAGTTCCTTTAAGCCTTCAATCTTTTCTTTGATATGACTCTTTAGTTATTCTCTTTTCTCGATTTCCAAAATCATTTTCACTATTTCCTAAAACTAAAATAAGGGTTCAGTTCTTCATTCTGCACTCAAGACATAGCCCTGTCAAGAATGAATACTGAACCCTTTGTTTTGCAATAGTTTTCAATATTCAAAGATAACAAAACCATATCGTAACATTTTCGGATCGGCCACAATGCCTTCAAAAGCGTCGGCTTTTCAATGTCCCATGTCAAGAACTGTCCCCATTCTTTCACTGCGCCTTGAGCCTTACGCCTTAAGCCGCGCGCCTTGCGCTCTGCCTAATACGTCCCCTGTTTTTCACTGGGCCCCTTCCGGACTCCCGGCAAGCAAAACAATGACTGTGGCTGTGCTCATTCCTTCAGCTTGATGGAAAGATTGCCCTCTTCCACGCGGATATTCTCCACGCCTGCGGCAAAGAGTTCCCAGAAGCCGCTTTCGTCACCGAATTTTTCGACCAAGTCAACGTTTTTGATGCCGCCGAGCCATGCGTTGGGAATCGGAACACCCCAAAGGCTGACACCTTTGAGCATAACCACCGGATTCCCGTCATCATTCCTCAGCTCCAGGCCCGCGGCAACCCTGAGCGTTTTTCCACCGAGCAACGGAACATCTGGATCGATGGGGATGATGAGTTTCGCGCTGGCCATGTCTCTGGATAGATCGATGGCAAGTTTTTGAGCGAGATCGGTGTTTCGAGCCAGCAGGCCATTGAGTTCACGTTCGCTCAGTGTGATCTGTCGGCTGGCCCCAGCCTCACTGTAGCGTTCAGGTGTCAAGGGCACACCCGGTTTGTCCCGAACTACCTGCCGATCATTGCCGTGCCTGGCGGGGGAAGCTGCGGGCTCTCGGGCCGGGTCTAACCGTGCCAATTTGGCATCAAGCTCCTGCGCTTCTCGCTCCGTGAGTTTGACCGGTTTGAATTCCCTGGGAGACAGATAGGTAAGTGTCAGCCAGACCGTGATCACCGAGGTCACGATGGCAATGGCCACAACGACCAGCACGATCTTCAAAGGGCTCCGGCGCCTTTCTTTTTGCGGTGGAGTCTCCTGCAATGTTTCCGTGTTCATTGGTATGTCTTCTTCCATAACTCCTCCAATTAGAACATCAGGGCGTTTTTACCCAAAACAGCTTTGAGCTGAAATGGGTAAAAGTGTAGTGAGTGAATCTCTTGTCCGAGGGTATGCCGTTTAGTTTTGTTTTGCAGGTTTCAGTTTGAGGTTCCATGGGTCAGTTACAACGCTCAATTCCTCTATCTTTAACTTTCTTGCCATCATGAACCGGCTCTAAAAGGATTACTTGGAAACTGGAGAACTAAAGGGCGTCCCCCATTTCACAAAATGGACTTCTTACGAGACCGTTACATCTACCATAGCTTCAAATAATAAGATATCCAGCTCGCATCCCACCTCATTTTCCATCCGGTTATCGTCGAATGCCTCATGTGAAAGTAACGAATGCTCTTTCCGTCCGGAGGGGCCTTTCCATCCACCTCAATTTCTACGCGAACAACAATGTTGTCACCCTTCCCTCGGACCCCGATAGATTCAATGTCAATTCTGTTGAGCCTCAAAAGCTCCTCTGCAGCCCGGTCTGCTTCTGCGGATGACATTGCATCAAGATTTTGAAACTTGGGATCATCAAGAGCTTTCCCGGCATATTCAGAGAGCAGCCAAACTTTTTTTGACTTGTGTAGCGTCAGTATCCAGGGTCGATCTCATGGCATAGTACTTGTAGCCTACAATCGCCAACACCACCAAAATCACCGGGATTGCTTTCCATCCCTTTACGTTAATTTGTGGATTGGTCATCTCGTCCCCCTTTTCAAAGTCTTCATAAACTTGTGAAAGTCCCCTGTTTCACAGACCATATTGAGGTCGGGTGCATGCTAGCCAAGTCTTGATGACTTCCCATGATCCTGAATCGGCAAAATCGGAAGATGTGAACACACTATCGAAACTGACCTGGAGATTCAATTAAAATCGGATTGGCGGATTTCTCGACTATGGACATCTGCACATTATCTCTATTACTGGGAGGCGAAGATTCCTAGAACTTACTTCCCATTATCATTACTTCTGGACATGTAAAGATAACAAAACCATATCAAAACCCCACCTCTCTTCATGAGAAACGGGGTCTTGGCATCAGTTCATGGAACCTTTATTGAAGCCTGAATTCCACTCGTTCATCATCCATCAGAATGATAGACCTATCAAGGAGAGCCTGTCCTGAAATATCTTTGTTCTTGTACTCTCTGACGGCATCTATGGGTATGAAAAAACTGTACATGATGTCTTCGATAGGAGCGTACTTTCCAGCAAGGCTTTTTGTGCGCCCTCTTATCACTATATCATATCCATAAAATGCCCTTGGATCACTAATATGCTGATTGAGAGGACCCAATATTTTTCTCACTATTTGGTGAAACAGTCGTTTTCCAATATCATACCTATTCAGTTGTAAAACATTATATACGTTCACACTGTCAAAACCTATTGACAAGTATCTCTTAGCCTTGAACTCCAAGAGTTTGATAGATCGTTTCTGAAGTAAGGCTTTTGATAAAAGCCCCTGCGATTTTATCAAGTCAACAATTGCCAATATCTTTACTTTCAGTTCTATTCCTTCAGCTGAAGAAATGAAGTCTTGATCCAAATAATCCGTCGGCTTTATGAGTGTGACGTGGTCCTTTTCAAATACCAATGTTCTTGCTCTTGAGCGCATTATCCCTCTTACTGAATTATATCCTTCTTTCTTTGCAGTATACTCAAACACTGTATTATAACCGCCAGGAAAAGTGTATTTAGGGTCAGGTGTAGCTTTCACCTCTATTGAAACTGCGCCATCTGTCCCCGTATATTCTGCACCAGTATCCTGCAAGAACGTTTGATTCTTTGATGTGTATTCGACCTCGGCGTTCTCGATAGGATTTCCGTCCACATCTTTTACAATCACATCGTAAGTGTGGAGATTGGTTTCGACACTCGGAGGGCTATGTTTAGGATGTCGAGCACACCCCGTCATTAAGACAATACCAATCGGAAACATCAGAACCACTATTGCGCCATACAAAGGCTTTTCTACGAATTTCATAAGTCCCTCTTTCTTTGAGGCCAGAACATACTCATTGGACACAAGGTTATAGGCCTCCTTCTCATAACTGAAAGTTAAAAATATCTTCCCATTACCTCTATTTCAGTAAATGTCAAGACATGAAAACCATATCGTAACATTTTCAGGTCGGCCGGAACGCCTTCAAAGGAGTTGGCTTTTCAATGTCCCACGTCAAGACCTGACCCCGCTCTTTTCACTGCGCCTTGAGCCTTAAGCCGCGCGCCTTGCGCTCTGCCTAATACGTCCCCAATGTTCACTAAGAATGTCCGAATGTCATGGACGTCCCCTATTTTTCACTATCTTTAGGGCTTAACTTCATCGTTATGGCATTTGAGGCACCCTGTAAAGTCAGGATGAGAGGTAGGGCGGCCGTCTGAATCACTATCGGGGCCATGGCATTCAAGACATTCGTCATCTTGAGTCAGCGCCTCATGAACATCAGGATGTAGTTTTATAGAAGGTCCGTGAAAACCAAGATAGTGACGAGAAGCGCAACCAAGAAGGATAGAGAGTGAAACGAGAAGAACAAGCATCTTTCTGCAAAATCTCATCTGTCTTCCTTTGTAATTTTGCCGTCTCTGAGATGGATGCTGGCATCTGCCAGATCGATAATCTCAGGGTCATGCGTGGAAACAACCATCGTGCAGCCCTGCTCTTTCCCCATATCGAACATAAGCTCGATTAGATTCCAACCTGTGGTGGAATCGAGACTCGAGGTGGGTTCGTCAGCCAGGAGCATTTTTGGCGAGTGGGCTATAGCACGGGCGACAGAGACGCGCTGAAGCTCACCACCTGACAGTTCATGGGGCAATGCAGCGCCAACGTCGGGAAGACCTATTCGCTCAAGCAGCTCCTGGACACGCTTTTCTTTTCCCTTTCCTCTAATGCCCTTCAGTGTTAGTGGAAAGGCAACATTTTCAAAAACCGTCAGGTAAGAAAGAAGGTTGCCGTACTGGAAAACAAAGCCCGCATTCCGGCGTTGAAATAGGCAGAGAGCCTTTCCTGAAAGGGAGAGTATGTCAACGCCGAAGCAGCTCACTTTTCCTCTCTCTGGTCGTTCAAGCCCGCCGACACAATTAAGAAGAGTGGTTTTCCCGGAACCGGATTTTCCTACGACAGCCACGGCTTTTCCTGTTTCGATGCTGAATGAGACATCGGCGAGTGCCTGCACGCGGCCTCTTCCTGAACGAAATTCTTTTGAAATACCTTTGCCTTCTATCACGATATCAAACAATCCTTAAAACATCTGCAGCTTTCCTTCGAGCCACGAGAACCGCCGGCCATATTGCAGCAGCGAGGCTGCCCAGGAAGGCAAGCGCCGGGGGCAAACCCAGAGAGTAAAAGGTCAGTCTGGGAAATATGACAGCAGACACAGTGAAGTAGCGGTTGTGAGAGGTAAAAGCAGTAAGATCGATTCCGGTCTTACCAACAACAAAAACAGCCAAAACCCCCACAAGAACACCAATAAAGCAAGCGGCTAGGTTCATCAAAATCACTTCGGCGACTATGAGAAGCGCCATTTCCCCCGGCGTTGCTCCCATGGCTTTCATAATTCCATATTCTCTCAGATTCTTTAGGATGAAAATGACAAATGCGCAGGCGATACCCAAGGAGACCACGCCGAATACAAGAACAGTTACAAAGCCCATGGAGATATAGTTCAAATCTACCAATTGCTTAAGGTCCGGCATCAGCTCGGCCCAGGATTTGAAATCGTATTCCTCGGAAAGCGCTCTGTGGTAGATGCTAATGACCGATTCCGGATCAGCACCCTCTTCTAGAAATATAGCAGCGGACCAGGTTTCAGCTCCGGCCGGAATAACAGCCAGGGGACAGAATGCAATGGACCGGTCAAGCTGATCGATCCCTGTCTGGTAAATTCCTGAGACTGTGAACCGGGTAGAAGCTGCTCCAGGGCCCGAACTAAAACGGAGGTCCTCTCCTGGCTCAACGTCTAACTTTTCAGCGAGAGGCCGGCTCAGAAAGACAGCGCTCTCTCTCCCTTTGAGATATTTTCCTTTGAGGGTTTTCTTCCAAATTGCGGCACTCTTCAATTCTTCCAGGGGATCGATCCCGATCAGTACTACCGTTTCGATACGACCCTCGTTTGAGAGGATTCCGTAGCGCGAGAGTCGCTTAAGAACATTTGTGACTCCTTCCACGAATAGGTTTTCCCTCTTCAGTGCTTGAGGGAGGGCAAAGCCGGAGATGTGGCCTGAATAAAGACTGACAGAGTTACGGATCATGGCGTCGCTTATTCCGACGGCCAAAGCAGAGAGGAAGATCAAGGTGGCGACAGCGGTCAAGAGCATCAAAGACAAGACTGCCGTGGAGCGGCCTGATCGGAATAAAAATAGAAAAGCTGTCTTGATCCAGAATCCGAGGGATGGGAGCATTTATCTTCCAAGATCAGACATGAAACGGTCAGCCCCGATTCGTTTTGACAGAAGCGAGATAGTGGGCTTAACAAGGTACTGGTGCCGCTCGCCAAAAAGGGCTTCGGTCCCTAATTCGAGAAAGTTTCGGGCCGCTTTCACTGCAGTCCGCCTCGCACGGCCGAACTCGAAAAGCAAGTCTCCACTTTCTTCCTGACCAAGATCTGAAGTCAGCCGGGTCTCAAGACGAGTCCATTCTTCTGGATCCTGATCGTGGTAGATCAGAGAGATTACATAGCTGTGGCGCCCTTGTTGAAAGTCCTTTGGCAGATCGACCATATCGTCCATGATTTGGCATCCCATCCCAATTCGATAAAGTGCCTCCTTCACTGAAGAAACGATTTTTTCATCTACTTTTTCAATGACTGCAGGCACAGCCCACGGACTCTGGAAAAGGACGCCCGTTTTGTAATGATGCACGTCATGTAGCACTTCGTCTGGTCTGAGCCTCTTCACGACTCCACCTTCCTCGGTCGCCTCCTGAGCACCGCTTCTCGTAAGCGCCCGCAGCGAGGCAGCACTGGCGGTAAGGACTCGCTCGGGTGTCACTCCGTCAGTTTGACAGTGTCTGGAAAGGATTTCAAAAAGTACGCGGTCAGAGACCATGATGTCAAGGATGGAACGAAATCGCGTGCCTGTCAGAGGAAGATCGGTGTCGAGAGTCTTCTTATACTCGTCATCCAGTATATTGTCACATCCGGTCACCATCCCTCGCAAGCACTGGTTTACAGCGGCATAAAGGACACGCCTTTGCTTGGGAATGTTCGCTTTATGGTAGGTATAGAGGAAAAGCGCGGAAAAAAAGTTATTTTCCAATGAGAAGTACTCAGGGATGGGATCAAGGAGGTTAATTCCGCTTCCTCGAAGAATGCGGAGCGCTGTGGACCAATATAACGACAGTGCGGAAGACAACTCTTCTTCCAGAATCTCAAAAGGATTCGGTTCAATAGCACCAACGACCTGATGTTTGATGTAATTGATCTGCTCTAAAATATTCACCTTAATCAGCCTCAGGTTTTCTGGATATGAAGGTAGCGATATACCCGAAGTAGGTGGAAACATGGACAGGCGGTTGAAAACCAGCCTTTTCAATAAGCTGGGGCAGGACTCCCCGGATATTCTCCCCGATCTGCGGCTGCACAAAAAACCACCGGGAGACGTGTGACACCAGCGCTCCCATCCAGGTAGTGGGCGTGTGCATGTCGGCAATTACGAGCTTACCCCCGGGCACGAGGACGCGAAAGGCCTCCGAAAGAGCTTTTTCCTTTAGATCAAGGGGAACGTGATGAAAAAAGAGGCTTGAGACTGCCGCGTCAAATGTTTCGTCCTCAAAAGGGAGGTCCTCGGCTGCCGCCACCTCGAAGCGGCAGGTGTCACTCTGGCGCTTTTTCCGAGCAACCCGGATCATCTTCGCTGCGGCGTCGATACCTATGGAAACACCACCTGCCCCGCTGTCCAGTTGATCTGCAATCATCCTGGTTAGTACTCCTGTGCCACAGCCCAAGTCAAGAACACTATCCAATTCCTTCAGTTTGAGAAGTGTAACTATTTGCGAGTCGTATTCCGCCTGTTTCCCCAACAACAACACCGGCTCGAGAAAATCGTAGACGAAGGCAGCATGATCGAGAGTTCTACCACGAGTTGGGACGGATTTGAGAGTCATATAGTTCTTTCTTAGGCTATAGCGGTATCCGGCTTCTGCAACGGGCTTACTTCTTCGAGTTTATCTATATACAATGACATGAGCAGAACGGTCAAACTATGAATCGATATTGTAATGGATGTCCTTTGTAATAATGCCTCTTGTTATCTAAGCCCAGAGTTCAAGACCTCCGGACAGATCTTAACATTTATAGCTACTACGAGCTGTTGATCCTGAGTCCCTGAACCTGAATTTCACATCTCTTGCCAAAATCTTAGATATTTGAAGCCGAGAAGTTTTCAAAGTTACTTTACATTATCTATAATATCAGGAAAGTCAAGATAACAGAGTCATATCATAAGAATCTGGGACTGACCAGGATTGGAGATTATATGGCATTATTGTAAATTCGGACAAACTTACGATTAATTGCAGAGATCGCAATTCCTGTCCGCTTGGAAGAAACCGCGAGATGTGGGATTGTAAAGAAAAGGCAAGCAGGACCAAATCAATTGCCCTGCGTCTTCCCGAACCTTTTACCAGCGACCGGTTTGGCAACTAGGAACAGATAGCGGTTAATACCAAAAAAATATTCATCCCTTTTGCCAAGATCTCGGAGATCTTCAGCCCATTCTTTTATTATTCTTGGAGCGATATCACCTTTTCCGGAAACAAATGATGCAATGAAGTCAATGACTCCATGACTGTAGGTGTCAGTGTGATACTTCGGATTAAATAGGGGAAAGACATCTTGTCGTTGTATCGAGAATCCGGTTTCTCTCAGTTTTGGCGCAAGAATCCTTGGGAGACGGGGATGCGAGCAGTGTTCCTCGAAGGCCGCCAAAATGCGCTTCATGCGCTCTTGATCACTCGTATTCCAGATAAGAGTTTCCCAATCAGTGTCCAAAATGAGCGCCCGTCCTCCTGGGCGCAGGACTCGATAGAGTTCATTCAGGGAAGCGGATACATCTTTTACATATTCGTAGACCTGAGTAGATACAGCAACATCGAACTCATCGTTGGAATAAGGCATTTTGGCCGCATCGGCAACTTGAAACTCTGCAAATGGCAAGTTCGAACAACGCTCTTCGGATAAGGCGACCATGGCATCACTGATGTCAATGCCACGAACCATTCCTGTCTGTCCGACAGCTTTTGCTATGTCGTGAGCAAGAAGACCCGGACCGGACCCAATATCCAGGACATATTCACCCTGCTGTAAATCCAATGTCGAAAGGACGGCTTCCCTCTGAGCAACAACATCCGGAGTTGAGTAGATTTGTACAATTCGCTGGCTCCATTCTTCATCGTAATGAATCCCCGTGCTCATTATTAAACATCCTCCAGCAACTGCAGAACTATTCATTTTTGCAAAAAACGGCGCCAAAGCATTAAATATCTAGGGCCTTGAGTTTTGCAAGATAACTTCCCATTATCATAAGTTTTGCAGAAGTGGAGATAACAGTTTCATATCATAAGATTCTGGGGCTGACCAGGATTGGAGATTGTATGGCATTATCGTAAATTTGGCAAAACTGACGATTAATACCAAGAGCTTGAATTTGGGACTGTGAGTTTGGATTTCAAGATATTATGACATTATCGAGAATTTGGGCCGATTTGTGATTGTATGGGCAATCTGAAGTCAGTAACGCTTGCATCACCGGCGCGATTAGCGTCCGGTGAATGCGGATGTTATATGAATATTTAACTAACAGTTCCGATTATTGACTTTTATAAAAAGATTACTTCTTATAGTAGTAAAAATCACACCAGTCATCTCCTTTACATAAAGTGTTTTCTCTTTTTAACTCTATATATTCTGGAAAAAGTTCTGCTATTCGTTTATCCATATCACCGTAGGCTCTTGTCAATTCTACAACGCCTTCCTTTTCAAAAAAGTCTTTGTATGGACA
>JAQYVR010000049.1 GCA_030145395.1 Desulfobacteria bacterium | reverse complement strand
ACAACCATGTTGTTTACCCTTCGGGAAAGTCGATGATACAGCATCTGCTGCGTTGTCAAGGGATCGGCGTAAACGACTACAGCCTCACCCTTGACGCCTTGCATCTGCAGCACCCTCGGCTTTTGCAACGTTAGGGTTTAGATCGGCAATGCCCGGAACTTGCAGGCACATCGACGCTGACTGTCCCAGACTGGAGGATTAACAATGATCATAGGATTGCCCAAAGAGGTAAAGGATAATGAGTACCGGGTGGCAATGATGCCAGGAGGGGTGCGGCAGATCGTGGAGAGCGGTCATCAGGTCCTGGTGCAATCAGGGGCCGGAGAAGAAAGCGGTTTCGGTGATAATGAATACGAGAAGTTTGGGGCTCGTCTGGTTCCCGGGGCCGAAGATGCCTGGGATGCAGACCTTGTCGTCAAAGTCAAGGAACCTCAGACATCCGAGTACGGCTTTATGCGTCAGGACTTGGTCTTGTTCACTTTCTTACATTTGGCAGCAGAGAGAAACCTGACGTTAGAGATGCTGAAACGTGGCGTGATCGGGATCGCCTATGAAACGGTGGAGCGCGCCGATGGCAGCCTGCCGTTGCTTATCCCCATGAGTGAAGTGGCTGGACGCATGGCGGTTCAAGTTGGAGCCCAAATGCTTGAAAAAACACATGGCGGACGAGGCAAACTCCTGGGAGGGGTTCCTGGTGTTCGTCCCGCAGACGTGAGCATTCTTGGCGCCGGCATTGTGGGGACCAATGCCGCCCAGATGGCTCTTGGCATGGGGGCCCACGTGATTCTCCTCGACGTTGACGCGGACCGCATCCGGTATTTGGACCAAGTCCTTCACGGTCGGCTCACCACCCTGCGAGCCCATCCCCTCAATATTGCAGAAGCCGTCAAAAGGGCCGATCTATTCATCGGTGCTGTGCTGGTGAAGGGTGCTAGGGCACCGAGGCTGGTGACCCGTCAGATGGTAAAGGAGATGGAGCCTGGTAGTGTGATTATTGACGTTGCTGTGGATCAGGGTGGATGTGTCGAGACGACCCTTCCTGGTACACACTCTGATCCGATAAACATAATTGACGGCGTCCTTCACTACGGCGTTTCCAACATGCCGGGGGCTGTTCCACGCACCAGCACCTATGCTCTGTCGAATGCTACACTCCCGTATGTTATGAAACTGGCGGAAGAAGGAGTACCGGATGGAGTGCGCAACGATCCTGTATTGGCAAGAGGAGTAAATGTCTACGGTGGAAAAATCACTTATAAGGCTGTGGCAGAGGCGCTTGGACTTGAATACACCCCTCTTGAGTCGCTGATCTGAAGGGAGGATTCACGAGCATTCCTTTGGCAAATGACACGGTATTGATAAGGCACTTAATCCAGAACAGGAATAGGGAACACAAAGATGATCGATATAGTAAAAGGGTTCTTCGGCAAAAACAGAAAGGATGCAGTGGGTCAAGAGAAAGAATCAACCCATGACATCCGTATAGCAACGTGCGCTCTCTTTCTCGAGATGTCCCAGATAGACGGTGAGTTTAGTGAGTCAGAAAGAAAGCATATTATCTCCACCCTGAAGAAGGATTATCATATATCCGATGAATATGCCGCGGCACTCCTTGAAGCTTCACGTGAAGAATTAGAGGGAAGTATTGACTTGTGGCATTTTACGAACCTGATTAATCAGAATTATTCTATGGAGGAAAAACTCCAGATAATTGAAAACGTCTGGAGGATTGCATATGCAGATGGAAGACTTGATAAACACGAAGATTATCTGGTTCACAAACTAGCTAAATTGCTCCGTCTCAGCCACAAACAACTCATCGAAGCCAAGCTCAAAGCAAAGCAACCAACCGCGGATCATTAGCAGGGAAGCGATCTTTCGGTTTAGTGGTCATATTTCATTGTTGGACGTAGTTTTGTCGCCTTTATATATTGCGAAATGAGTATGACTTTCTGTGGGGCAAGAGAGGAAGGTGAGCTTCCATGACACCGTATATCCAAGTAGTTACGACAACCGAGAACAGGGAAGATGCTGAAAAAATCGCCAGGGCTTTGGTAGAAGAAAGATTGGCTGCCTGCGCTCAGCTGGTTGGCCCCATAGAGAGCACGTATTGGTGGAAGGGCAGTATAGAGACTTCACAAGAATGGGTTTGTTATATCAAGACACACGAAAGCCTCTATGATGAACTTGAGAGAGCCATCAAAGCCATTCATCCCTATGAGACGCCAGAAATAATAGCTGTGTCCATTGTCGCAGGGAGTAATGACTATCTGGAATGGCTGGCCAGTGAAGTCAAAAAGTCCTGATGAACTTTTATAGAGAAGAGAAGGTTCCGCTGCGTGATAACAATAAATGTTTCGAGGTTTTGGTGTCCGGAAGATAACCACAATACATAGCATAGGGCCAACCACTGTGTGATTGTGGGATCCAGGACCGGACGGGGCAAAAGATGACTAGTAGAAATGCTAAGTTGGTGGTCTGGATGTCGTGTATACTAGCCATCCAGCTGTGTGGCTGTCTCGGGACACAGCATACTCCCAGGAATACGCGGAATATATGTGAGATCTTCCGTCAAAACAGGGGCTGGTATAAGAGCGCATATGCCTCCCAAAAGAGGTGGGGCATCCCGATCCCGGTCATGATGGCTATCATGTATCAGGAATCTAAGTTCGATGCCAAGGCCAAGCCTCCTCGCACCACCTGCCTCTGCATCTTTCCCGGACCTCGACCCTCTTCAGCGTATGGTTACTCGCAGGCCTTGGACTCAACATGGGAGAAATATAAGCAATCTGCGGGTAACTGGGGAGCTGACCGGGATGATTTCGGCGATTCCATAGATTTTGTCGGCTGGTATTGCAATGTCAGTCATGTGCAGTGCAGGATTGCCAAGAATGATACTTACAACCAGTATTTGGCTTATCACGAAGGTCAAGGAGGGTTTCTAAAAAAGACTTATCGAAAAAAGGCGTGGTTGCGAAAGGTTGCCAGCAAAGCGGCAGATAGGGCAAAAACCTATACAAAGCAACTGGCTTCATGTGAAAGAGAATTTCAAAAGCGTGGAGATTGCTGTCTTTGGCCTTTTTAGGATTCCCTGGGCAAAGAGGACAGCCTCAAATAATTGAAGGGTTGGGGAGTTTTCCGGGTTCAACGGCTCCATGAATCATCAGCGGCGACATCGCGCAAACTCATGCATTCAAATAGTGCGCGATTTTGCCTCTGTTGATCCATTCCGATAGATGCGTAGGTTTGGAGGAAGAACACGCCGACCCGTGAAATAGTCTGGCAAGAAGTATCGCATAAACGAAAAACAGACTGAGAAGAGACTGGAAGGGGCAAAGGAGGAAGTGACATGATGATTATGGGGCACAGGGGGGCTGCGGCCTTGGAGCCTGAGAATACCCTCCGTTCCATTGAGCGGGCCATGGAGATTGGAGTCGATGCCGTAGAGATCGATGTGCGCCTGAGCAAAGACGGGGAGTTAATGGTCGTACACGATTCAACGGTCGACCGTACGACTGACGGAAGCGGGCCTGTTAGCGATTATTCACTCGACGACCTAAAAAAGCTTGATGCGGGAGGAGGCCAGACCATACCAACGCTTCAGGAGGTTATGGAATTGGTTGGTTACAAGGTGAAGCTGGTCATTGAGTTGAAGGAAGAAGAGACAGAAAGGATGGTCGTCGAACTGATCAAGAGGAACAGTTTTGAGGACAACGTGTATGTGATCTCATTCTGGCACGAGTTAGTCAAGACTGTAAAGGTGATGGAAAGCTGCATCAAAACAGGTGTGCTTCTTGTCGGATGCCCCGTGGATACCTGTGTTGCCGGCCAGGCATCCGCCGACGCACTGGTGATGAAGTATAATTTTGTCAATCGGCATTTTGTCGAGATGGTTCATAAGAATGGGCTCCAAGTTTTTGTATGGAATATTGATGACCGACATCTCCTGAAGCCGTATGTCGATATGGGAGTGGATGGTATCGGAAGCAATGACCCTCGAGTACTGGTCGAGTACTTCATGGAGAAAAAGACGAATAGGTCTTGACAGGAGAGAAAAAGTCGGGTGAGATATAAATATAGAGGTTTGAAGCATTGAGTCAAGCTGGAGGGGATAAGGGATCTATGGAATCATTCTCAATTCGGTGCTTGGAGTGTGGTGAGAAGTTATCAGTTCTTAGGTCATGACGTGCCGTCAGTTTGTGCTGCAGGTCGTGTGGCGCAAAATTCCATCTGGAGCAGTTTGCGGACTCAATGGACGATGCCCTTGAAGACGAAGTAGCAAATGTGCGGTCTGATAGGTTTTGACCAGCAGCCCTTGCTGAGGGGAAGCACGGCCCCTACGCAGCACTCCCGCCTCATTCTCACTTCCCACCGGAGGTTCTTCTATGAAACCATCCGATGATACGAAAGACCTGCTTAAGGCATGCAGAACCGGATTCGAGACTCACACCCAATTCCGCGAACAACTCCCAAAGATTGTCGACAATATAGTGGAGAGTTGTCACGACGAGGGATGTTTCGAGCACATTGACGCCGAGTTGATTCCGTCCCTAGAGTCAGTGATTGACATTCTGACACGTCTGCGAGAGATTCTTTTCCCGGGATACTTTAGCGGAGAGAAATTAGACCCTGCGAATCTGAGGTATAAAGTAGGTCAGTCGGTCGATGTCCTGTTTGAAAGTCTTTCAGAACAGATTACGCGCAGCTTGCGGCATGAATGCCTTAGGTACGATCAACCCTGTATCGAATGTGTGAGCCTGGGCTACGAAGAGGCTAGTACATTTCTGAGTTCGATTCCAAAGACGCGGGAGGTTTTAGCGACCGACGTACGTGCTGCATACGAGGGAGATCCTGCGGCCAAAAGCTATGACGAAATTGTCTTTAGCTACCCGGGCATTTTTGCTATCAGTGTCTACCGGATGGCTCACCAGTTGTTTGAGCAGCAGATCCCTCTATTGCCCAGGATCATGTCCGAATATGCCCATACCGTGACGGGGATCGACATCCATCCGGGCGCCAAGATCGGAGAGAGTTTCTTCATCGATCACGGGAGCGGGGTCGTTATCGGGGAGACAACAGTCATTGGTAAGAATGTGCGCATATATCAAGGTGTGACTTTGGGGGCCCTGTCGCTTCCAAAGGATGCCGGCACACGTCTCAGAGGAAAGAGGCGCCACCCCACTATCGAAGATGATGTGATTATTTACGCAGGGGCAACGATTTTAGGGGGAGATACCGTTATCGGGGCACGATCTGTGATAGGAGGAAACGTCTGGATCACCGAATCGGTCCCGGCGGATACAAAGGTACTTTTGGAGGCACCCCGGTTAATATACACATAGTGCCGTATTTACGTATCCTGTTGATTTATCCGCCTTCGCAGAAGACCACGGGCTTGCCCGTGAGGCTTCATAGCTATGCGTTGCACAAGACATTGATGAGAGGAGGCTGGCATGGCGAATGTTTTCTCGGACATAGGAAGGACCATTGGAAACACCCCTCTAGTCAGATTAAATAAGGTGGTCCAAGATCTTGAAGCCGATGTCATGGCCAAATTAGAATATTTCAACCCCCTTGGAAGCGTTAAGGACCGCATAGGCGTCTCCATGATCGAGGCTGCTGAACGTGAAGGGCGGATTAAGAAGAATACTCTCATTGTGGAGCCCACTAGCGGGAATACTGGCATTGCTTTGGCTTTTGTGTGTGCGGCCAAAGGGTATCGTCTCTGCTTAACCATGCCCGATACGATGAGCATTGAGCGAAGAAAGCTCTTAAAACACCTGGGAGCAGAGCTGGTTCTTACGCCGGGGGTGCAGGGCATGAAGGGAGCCATTGCAATGGCAGAAGAGGTTTTGGCCAGCACCAAGGACGCCTATATGCCCGACCAATTCAAGAATCCAGCAAATCCCGAGATACACCGAAGGACCACTGCGGAGGAAATTTGGAACGAGACTGGGGGCACTGTGGACATATTTGTTTCAGGTGTTGGGACAGGAGGGACCATTACCGGAGTGTCAGAGGTGATAAAGGACCTCAAACCATCGTTCAAAGCCATTGCCGTGGAACCAGCAGACTCTCCTATACTCTCCGGTGGGAAGCCAGGCCCGCACAAAATACAAGGCATAGGGGCAGGTTTTGTCCCTGATGTCTTGAACGTCAATATTATTGATGAAGTTGTGACGGTTACCAATGAGGATGCATTTGAAATGGCAAGGCAGCTCGCAAGGGAAGAAGGCATAATGTGTGGAATCTCCTCCGGGGCTGCAGTGTGGGTTGCCCTGCAAATTGGCAAACG
This sequence comes from Desulfobacteria bacterium, assembly GCA_030145395.1. Taxonomy (GTDB): domain Bacteria; phylum Desulfobacterota; class Desulfobacteria; order Desulfobacterales. Next base: position 26,499 of record JAQYVR010000049.1, on the reverse strand, counting down.
ACCGGAAAGCCGAGGGAAACAAATCGTAGTAGCGCTTCCCAGCACTGGTGAGCGATATATTAGCACTGATCTCTTCAAGGAATGAAAAGGAGTATCTTCCTTTCTTCAGAAGAATGCTTAATGTATTAATACGGGACGTTCCGGAGCGTGTCATACAGAACATTGCGTAATGACAACAAGAAAGCTCGGACTCTTGTCTTGTCAGCCTTATTGTCAGGCTAACAAGATTGATTCATTTAAGAGAGTCATCAGAGGGGACACCTAAGAACATAGGAGGGTCTTGGTATGTGGGAATACACAGATAAAGTTGTAGATCACTTCTTGCATCCCAGAAATGTCGGGGAAGTTGATGACCCTGACGGCTTGGGAGAGGTGGGTTCACTCGCGTGTGGAGATGCGTTAAAGCTGACCTTCAAACTGGATGAGGAGAAACGGATCAAGGAAGCTAAATTTCAGACGTTTGGCTGTGCAAGCGCCATTGCTTCTTCATCAGCCCTGACCGAGATGATCAAAGGAATGACCTTGGAAGAAGCTGAAAAGCTAACCAATGAAGATATTGCCCGCTACCTTGGAGGGCTTCCCAAAGAAAAGATGCACTGCTCTGTCATGGGTCGAGATGCCCTGGAAAAGGCGATTGGCCATTTTCGCGGTGAGCCTGAAAAGAAGGTTGAAGGTGAGATAGTTTGCGAGTGCTTTGGCGTTACAGATGTAGAAATTGAACGGGTTGTCCGTGAAAGTGACCTGACTTCGGTCGAAGACGTCACCGATTATACTAAAGCAGGCGGAGGGTGTGAAAGCTGTCATGAAAAGATACAGGAAATAATTGATAAGGTTCATGGCAAGCCGCACATTGTACACCGAAAGCCGGCCCGATTGACAAATATTGAGAAGATCAAGCTCATTCAGGAAACCTTGGAACGTGAGATAAAACCTTCCCTCAAGAAGGACGGAGGAGATATTGAACTTATTGACGTCGATGGGAATACGGTCATCGTGGAGCTGCGAGGAACCTGTGCCACCTGTGTAGCCTCAGAGGTCACACTGAAACACTATGTTGAGTCTAAGCTGCGTGAAATGGTGACTCCAGAGCTGGTGGTTGAGGAGGTGCAATCATGAAGGTGGTCTATGTAGACAACAATGCAACAACACAGGTTGCGCCCGAAGTCCTGGAAGAGATGGCCCCTTACTTTCACGACCTTTACGGCAACCCCTCCAGCATGCACAGCTTTGGTGGTCAGGTGGCGGCAAAGTTGAAGGAGGCGCGCCATAAGATGGCCAGTCTAATCGGCGCGAGCCCGGATGAGATATTAGTGACCAGTTGCGGTACAGAAAGCGATAACACAGCTATTCGGGCGGCTCTTGAATCATATCCCGACAAAAAGCATATCATTACCACTCGAGTTGAACACCCGGCTGTTTTGAATCTTTGCGAGTACTTGGCTGAAAACGGATATCGGGTAACCTTTTTGCCAGTGGACCGGCAGGGGAGATTGAATCCGGAAGATTTGTACAAGAATCTATCCGACGATACTGCCATCGTTAGTATAATGTGGGCCAACAATGAGACCGGGGTCATGTTTCCCATAGATGAGATTGCTTCGGTTGTCCAAGAAAAGGGGGCTGTATTCCATACAGACGCGGTTCAGGCTGTTGGGAAGATTCCAATCGACATGCAGCAAATCCCCGTGGATATGCTCTCTCTTTCCGGCCATAAGCTTCACGGACCCAAGGGGATCGGTGCCTTATATATCCGAAAAGGGACCAAGTTCTCGCCTTTTCTTATAGGAGGACACCAGGAAAGAGGGCGAAGGGGTGGGACCGAAAATGTCGCTTACATCATTGGCTTGGGCAAGGCGTGTGAATTGGCCGCAGAACATCTGGGAGAGGAAAACAAGCGCGTAAAATACCTCAGGGACAAGCTTGAAGACGAGCTTATTGAGAGAATTCCCAGCGCAATGGTTAACGGCGACCGTGAGCGTCGGCTTCCTAATACAACCAGCATAAGCTTTGAGTATGTCGAAGGAGAGGCTATCCTGCTTATGATGAATGAATTTGGTATCTGTGCCTCATCGGGTTCGGCCTGTACATCAGGTTCTTTGGAGCCTTCGCACGTGCTGCGAGCCATGGGCGTTCCATTTACTGCAGCGCATGGTTCGATACGGTTCAGCCTCAGTATTTACAACACTGAAGAAGAGATCGATTTTATTATCGAAAAACTTCCTCCAATTATTGAACGACTCAGAGAACTGTCCCCCTTTTGGATACAATCCAAGATGGGGGCGGCCGCTCTGTAGCCTGTAACCTGTAATAACTAACGCCTGTTTGAAAAGGAGACGCTGCAATGAAACTTTTCAAGGGACGGATCGGCATATTCTTGATCATTCTATTTCTTGTGTCAGCCTGCAGCACAGTTCCTGTGACCGGCAGAAAACAACTTTCGCTGATTCCAAACTCCACCGTGCTCCCAATGAGCTTTCAGCAGTATGATGAATTCTTGACATCCCATAAAATCAGCACCAATCAAGAGCAAACTCAACTGGTCAAAAAGGTTGGTTTTCGCATTCAAAAAGCAGTGGAAGAGTATTTTGGCGAAAAGAATATGTCCCATCAATTGAAGGATTACGTCTGGGAATTCAACCTTGTGGAGAGTCCTGAAGTTAACGCGTGGTGTATGCCTGGGGGCAAAGTCGTGGTTTATACGGGCATTTTACCAATGACCGAAAATGAAGCTGGTTTGGCTGTAGTGATGGGACATGAAATCGCTCACGCCATCGCCTCACATGGCAGTGAGCGGATGAGTCAAGGGTTGGCCGTTCAAATGGGCGGCATAGCACTTTCAACAGCGCTGGCACAAAAACCGGCACAGACTCAACAACTCTGGATGGCAGCTTTTGGTGTAGGTTCCCAGCTTGGCTTGATGCTGCCTTATAGCCGCCTCCATGAAAGCGAAGCTGACCATCTTGGGTTGATATTTATGGCGATGGCCGGATACGATCCGAATAATGCAATAGGCTTTTGGCAAAGGATGGCGCAAGGGAAAGGCGGGCAGGCACCGCCCGAGTTCATGAGCACGCACCCTGCCAGCGAAACGAGAATACAGAAGATCAAGACCCTGATACCGGAAGTAATGCCTTACTATAAAAAGGCAGGATAGGATCAATCAGTCACTGCAAACTCTGGTTGATTTTGTTCCTGATGCAATTATCAAGCGGCTACTACTTCGGCCATTTCAGACGTGACACTATAACTCGTCTCAAAGATGTGGATCAGGGTTCAGGGCAAGGCGCGGGACGGCGAAAAAGCGCAGCATACACGGCAGTATGTGAGCATTTTGAGCCGACACGCAACGCCGCCATGGGGACTCAGACGCATTTTTGAGATGGGTTATAGAGAGACTTGCACGATACTCCCCTCCTTTATCATAAGATTCCGATAGTCGACACGCAGCCCATAACTTCAGCCCAGATGTGAGAAACTATAGAGTGCCTCAGCGAGAGAATTAACTTAGGTTAGGATGGCGCGAGTGGTGAAGTCTGCTGGCGAAAGACCAAGGATTGTTGTAACAACGGATGTGAACGGAACAACGACGCCGCACAATACTTTTGCAGAACTTGTCAGGGTCGACGGCCTATTTGATGAAATGGAGACATTGATGCAAAGGTACACCTCTGGGCGTTGCAGCTTTTCCGCTGTGCTGCCGAAGATGAGACACATGGCTGCAGGCGTGGATCGGAGCCGTCTTGAGTTGTACGCCCATTCAATGCCTATGTATACAGGCGTCCCTGAGATCTTTGAGGAACTGACCAAATCTGAAAATGTGGATTCAAAGGTTGCCCTTTCTACAACCGGCTTTGCCGGACTTATGGCCTTGGTGAATAAGTTGCGTCATGGATCTTTGTTGAGTGTGGCGGCGTCTCCAGTCTTTGTCCATTTGCTAAGTCAAAGAGAGAGGTCCTGTCTGATTAGGGAAATCACAGATGAGCAGGAAAAAGTGATGGTTATAGATGATCTCGTAAATTCGCACCGGCCACACAGCCGGCTCTTATTCCACATTGGGGATACCATGGGGGATTTTCTCGCAATAGAACATGCAGCAGAACTGGGTGGCATTGGGATCTGTTTTAATCCAAATGAAGCGCTGAAAACGAGGATTAGAGATCTTTCAAGCGAACTCCGAATCAGAATCTGTGAAATTGCTTTTGCGGCTGATGAAGAACCAAATTATGCCGTGGTTGGGGATATCATAAAAGAAAAGGTCTGGGAAAGACTTAGGGCAGAGATTTAACGTATGAAAACAGTGGCGATCGTGAATCCGACCTCTGGTAAACAGCAAGCTTCCCGGCAATGGTCTGCCCTTCTCAAAGCGCCAAGGGTAAAAGCTGATCACGTTGTGACGTGGTGGACCGAAGGTCCAGGCCATGCAGAAGCCTTGGCGGCACGAGCCCGCCGGGAAGGATTTGAACGAATTGTGGTGGCTGGTGGCGATGGCACACTATTTGAGGTTGTTAACGGACTGTGGTGGGAGCCGAAAGGGGAGTTGCCCAGTGTGGGTATGGTTTCGTTCGGCTTGGGTTGCGACTACATTCGTAATTTCGAAGTTGGCCATAGCATGGTTGAGAAACTGGTTACCGGTTTAGGGGAATCTGTGGCATTAGTGGACGTGGGGGTATGCCGTCTGCAAGGTTTGGACGGAGAACAGTTGAAAAGGATCTTTGTAAATGTATTTGGTCTGGGTTACGATGCCAATGTTGTTGAACGTATCCAACGGAAACATAGACGCATAGGTGGTAGAATTACTTACTTGCTCAGTACGCTTCAAGAGATGGTTCGGCTGAAGTCCCACGAGTTGAAAGGAGAAGTAAACGGAGACCCTTTCGAGACAGACGCTTTTCTTTTTGCTGTGGGGCTGGGACGTTTCTTTGGCAAGGGCATGATGATAACACCGGGGGCTTCACCTCAAGCCGGTCGGTTTCAACTGGTGTGGGGTCAGTACACGGGTCGCCTGGAAGTGTTGCGCCTGCTTCAAAAGATTTACACCGGTCAACATCTGGATCATCCTCAGGTTCACATGCTGTACGGACAACACCTGAACCTTACTGCCCAGCCTCAGGCTTATGTGCAGGCAGAAGGGGAACTGATCGGCCAGACACCTGTTGAAGTAGAACTGTATCCTAGGACGCTCCACTTCGCAGTCAGAAATACCGAACTCGGCATGTAGGGCCTATAGGAGAGTCGAGGGTTGCGATCTTAGAGCAGTTTTCAGCAATATGTTGTTTGTGAACCATTATTCAGAAAGATTTCTGTAAACGAAACATATTGATGAGCAGACCATAATGACAGAAAGCGAGGAGGCTGGACATGAAAGCAAGTGAGGGCCATATCGGCCGGGTATTCGTAATCCGGCTCGAAGATGGCGATGTGGTTCCCGAATGCATCGAAGAATTTGCGGCCGAGAACGGTGTATCAGTGGGCCACGTTATTCTAATTGGGGGAATCGGAGCAGGGCAGGTCGTAGTGGGTCCACGCGATTCAGACCAAATACCACCAGATCCGATGCTGTTCCCTATTGATTCTGCCCATGAGGTGGTCGGAGTTGGTGTTTTGGCCCCAGGCGAAGGCGGCAAACCTGTTCTTCATATCCATGCTTCTCTCGGACGATCAGGACATAGCGTGACCGGGTGCTTGAGGCCGGGAGTCAAAACCTGGTTGGTTGGTGAAGTCATCCTTTATGAAATCGTAGGTGCAAAGGCAATTCGCGTTATGGATAAGGAGTGTGGCTTGGCGCTTCTGGAACCCGGATCTATTTCTGAAAGAAACAAAAATGATTGACCGGAGGACGATAATTTAACTTAAGGAAGTTGCCCATTTCCCTATGCCTGCATTGCCGCCGCTCTATACAAAGACGTGCTCCCCTTAGGTCGGTGGTCTTCGTCCAAAACGAGACTCCACTCACAGCCTAATCACCGATATACATGCCGATTGGGAAGAGAGGGCAGGGGGATACTCATGCCGGTCGATTCTTCAGAATGAACCCGTGCACCGGGCAAAAAGTCTTTACAATAGGGGTATAATCCAGTATAAGAACCTGATTTTTCTTTGGGGTATCATTTCTTTGATCACGGAGTGAATGTATTAATGACCGAAGGGGGTTTTCATGGACAAGAAAGACCGGCCCGAATCAACCGGGAAGAAGCCGAGCGCTAAAAAGAAGACGGAGCCACAGAAGTCCGTTTCGACAAAGGGGGTAAAGAAAAAGGCTTTGAAAAAGAAGGGGAAGCCAACAACAAAGGCCGCAAAGCCCAAGGCCAAGGCAAAAAAGGCGATGGCAGCAAAGAAACGGACGGTTTCAATCAAGGACCTCCTTTTGAAGAAGTTCGATATTGGAGTGGTCCCGGAAATGGCAGCCCCTCCCAAGGCAGAACCTGCGGCGAAGATTCCGGATCCTCCTCCTTTTGTTACGGGTTATGATAAGAACGAGACGAAACGGATCAGAGTTTTGCTCTTTAAAGAGTTCGATTTAGCGGCTGTTCCCCTTGTGAAAGAGGACCAGACTGAGACAGTTGAAAAAGCAGCCGCCCCGATGCCTGACACCTTCGAGAGACCGAAATACGAGCCTCCTGCCTCGGTTTTGACAGGAGGGCCCAGTCCAATTGCCAAAGCGATCAAGTTTGGTCTTTGCGGAGTGGCAATGCTGCTTATGATCATTGTCGGGGCAAGCATGTCCAACAGAGCCAAGTTTCACCTGAAGAATGCGGACGGTGCTGTTCAGGTGGAGCGGGGAAAATTTGCACCTTCCGGAACAGAATTGGTTATGAGTCTTAACGGAATGGAAATGCCGAGCCCGGTCCGGGATGTTTACTCTGAGCAAGAGGTTTATTCAGTTGTGTCCAACTATTTTCAAAAGCAGGCTGATGCAGCCTTGAACGAGCCAGGGGGGCCCGATTTCGCTAAGATCAAGAGATACCTGCATCAGGCCGCTTTATACGCACCAACAAAGGAATCGCGGGACCTGGCTCAACTCCGTTTAAAGGGCATGAACTTTCTCGTGCTTCTGCACAATGCCGATGTAGCTCTAACCAGGGGGACTTTGCCTGATCTCCAGGCTGCAAAGGCTTATCTTGGGAAGGCGGACACATTCGCCTCTATGGACTATCAACGTAAGCTGCTAGGGGAAAGACAGGCAGTTGTGGACAGGATGATTGCTGCGTTGAAAGCCGAGTAGACGCGTGTGTCCAAGCCAAGATCCGCTGAGTGCAAAAAAAATCCCTTTCGGTAAGCAAAAGGGATCGGCAGGAGAGTTGCTTTACATTGCCACGATAGCTTCCTGGAGAAGCCGGCGTCTAATGAATGACAACAGACATCTTCATTCCACCATTGTGTAAGTTTCTTCTTCTTGTTCCCTGAAAGCCTTCATGTATTCCTGCAAAATCCGAAGGCCCTCTTCATCTTTTTCTTGAAACTGAATACCAGATTCAAACTTTCCAGTCTCACCTGCCCTAGAGTAGACAACCTTTCCAGTAATATCCGTTAGCTCATCTTCCAGGCCAATTGTCAGCGATATTATAGTATCTTCTAAATCAATTGGAGCATGAGTTTCCAGCAGGATTCCGCTTTCACTGACATCTAAGGTCCTTCCCATTCCCTGTCTTACGACATCCTGGTTCTCATCAACACAAACATACGACAGGAGATTAAGAGATCTAACTCTATGATGCTTTCTCTTATGTGCTGACGTCATAGTTATAACTCAAGAAAGTAAAAAGGATTTCAAGACTGGTCAGATTTTTCATTTGCAAAACTTTTCCGGAAGTCGCACGTTATGTTAGTCGTGACGGACACGCAGATTGCCAAATGTTCTATGATATTTCTTACTGTGGCTGAAAGTCGTTCATGTTGTTCCAGTAGATGGTCTCGATCGAGTTCCTTGGCTTCAAAATCCTCTGACGCGAGAACCGAGGCAGAATGAGGTTCATGACCTATGTTAAGGAATGGGACACGGCCCACAAAATCCCCTTCTTTAAGATTGGCCAGCAGGATATCACCATAATCCGTATTACGAACAATAGAGGCTTCCCCCTGTGTAATTATGAGTATCCTTTCGTCGTTTTCCCCCTGTTTAATGAAAGGCGTTCTATCTTTAATGAGGTCTTCTATCGAGTTCTGCTTTGTATATGTCGCAATAGCTCTTTCGGTAACCTCTTTCAGTCTCTTATCGAGGCCCAGTATGATTTCTCTAGATTCTTCGGACACAGATGAGTATTCTGTGAAAAGACGTTGTGAGTCGAGCACGCCTACTTGCACGTCACCTAACGCCAAGACACTGGCACTTCGAGCTTTACCCCCCGTTAAGGATGAAGCTACACTCCCAATAAATGCTCCAGCACCGAGCCTCAGAATTGCAAGCGGCCCTTTGGGCGTTTCTTTAACAACCTCTATAACACCTTCTAGAACAACCCACACCCACTCACCGTGTTTTCCCTCCTGGGTGATCTTGTCACCGTCGGAAAACGACTCTTCATCAACCACATACGAATAGTCAACCAGCGGGCCCTTGATGAAAGGCAGACCGTCATCCTTGCCAGTCGAATCAGGGCTTTTTGCGACAGATACCGGCCCCATTTTTTCGACTTCACCGTCATCCAGCATCCTCAGACCGTCCAGGATTATTTCCATCCGGCTCTTCTTGATAACCGGCTCTTCTCTGACAGAGTCTTTGCTGAATTCAAATTCGCCTTCAATCCATCCGAACAGCGAATGAAGTGCTTCAAGGCCGGTCAATGAACCGCTCGAAGCATTTGCTGGGTCGCCATCAACTATATATATTAACCCCGGCTCCTCCATGTATTTGCTCCTTATACGCAGAATGCCTGTACTGCCATTGGAGCCAAGGAGTTGCAAAATGTCTCCCAGACTGAGAAACTCAAGGTTGCCTGCAAGAACGATTCTGTGGTTCATCGGCAATGTCTATTCTGCCCAGTTGAATTGGCGTTGTAGGGATTGCAGCGTTAACTTCAAGCATTCGGTTAAGGTTTGTCCCACGCCATCACCGGAAACCGCACTCGCTGAGAAAATAGGCGCCTTAAGTTGTCTATTCAAATCTCTTTCCATATCTTCTGTGGACATAAGGGGGATACCTTGCTCGGCAAGATCCCTTTTGTTGAACTGCAGCACAAGAGGAACCTCAAAAATGTTTGTGCCATAGTCCTTCAAGTTTTGTTGGAGGTCCTTCAAAGATATCATGTTTTTCTTACGCCTGACCTCAAGCGAATCAGCAACAAAAACGAGTCCATCAACTCCCTTTAAAACCAGTTTTCTAGTGGAACTATACTGCACCTGGCCCGGGACAGTATATAACTGGACCCTAACATCACAGCCTTTTATTTTACCGACTCCGAACGGGAGAAAATCAAAAAAAAGCGTACGATCCCCTTCTGTGTCAATGGAAACCATCTCTCCTTTGACATGCTTCTGAAAGGCCTTAAAAATATGCTCAAGATTCGTTGTTTTTCCACTTCGACCGGGTCCATAATAGACGATTTTACACTCTATCTCCCGGTTTTTTAGATTTAGGATAGCCATATAACCGAATCCTGGTACACGCAAACTCCTATAATAACACAATACAGGCTGCTGGCAAAGACAAATCTTCAAAGAGGTTTTCCGGTTTATTCATATGATTACCTGGTAACATTTCTTGTGCTTGGATGGTCTATACCGTTAGTCTGTGGATTCTCCCTTCATGCGCTTTCAATCTTTATTTCGACCCTGTAGTCTCCCCGTTTTGCTCCTGTGTCAATCCGTGTCTTTTCTATGACGGTACCCGAAGCCATGAATACGGCAAACGCTGACGAACATTCCACGTCATCCAGCTTGAGTCCAACCTCTACTCTGTTAATCGAGTCCTTATCCCTGCCCGGAATCAGCACGCTGATGGTGTTTCCTCTCTGAAAATTGACATCAAGTTCTATCAATCTTCCCGCTTTGGGCCTTATTCCTATTAAAGTAATATCGAGAAATTCTTCATCTTCAGATATCTCCTCCTCAACATGACTTGGCGTGACAACGGCCTCAAAATGTGTTGATGACACGACAGAGGGCAGCCTCTTGTCTATTCTCTTTCGATCAAGAATGCCCTGAAGAAAGATTCGTATGCTTTCAAGCTGTTGAGAAGAAAAAACTATATCACTTGAGAGCCATTGTCCATATTGAGCTACAGCATCATCTAATGACGCATTTGCAATGTGGCACCTCAGAATATTCTTGGCAGCAACAACACGTAAGGAATCTCTCTTTATCAATTCATTAAACTCTGCCAAAGCTGCGTCAAACTGACCGAATTTGGCTAAGGCTATGGCTCCTTCGAGTTCGGTTTCATCCTTGTCTTTCTCATCTGAAAAGGCGAACAGATTCTTGATAAGATCCTGAACTTTTGCTGAGAGCTCAGGGGATTTTGATGCCTTCTCGACCTTGTCAATATCACTTCCCAGCGCGCCAATCTTTTCTGAGACAGTATCCAACAGGTCTTGTCTGTTTTCGAGCTCCGGGTTCTTTTCGATCAAGGCTGCTGCATTATCATATTTTTGCTTTGCGTCGTCTAATAAGCCCTGTGATTGATAGAGTTCTGCTTCCTTCAGAAGTGATTTGATCAGACTTTCTGTATCCATTTGGATCCTCCCAGAGACCATCAGGCATAACCTGACACTGTCTCATCTCATGTCAAGGGTTACTCGTGCCGTGTTAAAGAGATCGGTTTCTGGCAATTCCGGAAAAGACTTTCAACATGACCTAAGGTGCGCTGGAAATTAGCAGTTTGTAACCTTCTTGTCAAGAATTGCACATACTTCTGGAAGGGATTTTGGGGCCGGAGCGAACCGGCCAATCCCATCGGAACATGTAAGCACCTCCCAATACGCTGTGAAAGCAATTGAAGATAGTAGAAATCAGCGCATATCTTTCCTCCGGGTCTATACGAATCTAATTACTGAGTTCGCCCACGACACTCTTGTTCTCGCGAATGCCTCGTTGACGCACATGCCGTTTATAACGATTTGTTCTACTTGCTTGTGACAAGAAGCATGCGAGATGACCGGTTTTGACTTGACATAAAACCTCTCTTGTTCTACAGGCACCTAGTAGAGGATGCCTGTGCCGAATAGGGTGTTCCAAATAGATTTCTTGCTCTGGGTGTTATTTGAGAGTCACTTCAAAATACAGTCTTTATATTAGTGAGATACAGTATTCACCTTATTGACCCCACACAACCAAAGAAAATACGTTGCCCGGTAGTATACAAAATTTCATCTATGTCTGTACTGGTGAGGGATATTATGCCCCTTCGGGGCTTTTTCGTCAGTCCTTCTTATGGAGCCCCACGGGTACCACTAAAGTACCCGTCTTCGCCTTCGGCTACGACGCGGTTATCCGCCTCAGCTTCGGGGCGACATCGCGCCGTAGCATATTGATTGTTTGCGCATTCAGCCACGGGCAAGCCCGTGGTCTTCTGCGAAGGCGGATGAAACCTGAAGCCAGTTGTAAAGCTGGGTCAAGAAGCTGCGGTTCTCATACAGTCTTTTGATGGGTTTGGTTTCTTAGGAAGCGCGTCTTGAAGGAAATATCCAAAGAAAAGTTAGAAGGTCGACTCCTCTATTTCGAAAACTCCGTCCTCGTCTTGAGAGGTGCTACATGAAGAAAGCGATTAAATGGGTATTGATCATAGGGGGTAGCTTGGTCGCGCTGGTACTTCTATCCCTTTTGATTGTTCCCCAATTCGTGGATGTTCAACAGTACAAACCTGAGATTGAAAAGCGGGTCTCTGAGGCTACAGGACGCCCATTCACCCTTGGTGGGGATCTCGGTCTTTCGCTGTTTCCGTGGGTAGGCCTGTCGTTCTCTGATCTTCACCTGGGAAATCCGCCGGGTTTCAAGGAAAAGGATCTTGTTGCAGTAAAATCCTTTGAAGTTAGGGTCAAGCTCATCCCGCTTCTCTCCAGGGATATTCAGGTTAAGCGGTTCATATTGGAGGGGCCTCGTATTGTCCTGGAGAGGAGAAAGGACGGTCGGGGGAACTGGGAAGGTATGGGAAAACCTTCGGGCGAAGTCTCTGACAAGGCCCCAGAAGAGAAGAAAGGGGCACCCGAGAGCGAATCTGGAAGAGGGCTTCCTATCAAGTCCCTTGCCGTGAGTGAATTCGCAATCAGAGATGGTTCGGTCCTTTGGATTGATCACGTCAACGGGGAGCGCCGTGAAATCTCGGATTTGACCCTCCGTCTTGAGGATGTCTCCCTGGATCGGCCTATTGAACTTGCCCTGTCGGTTCGACTGGAAGGGAAGCCCCTATCACTTAAAGGCAAAGTAGGGCCCGTGGGAAAGGAGCCAGGTAAAGGGACCATACCTTTAGACCTTGCCGTCCAGGCCCTGAAACAAGTCGAGATGAGCCTGAAGGGTACGATAATAGACCCTCTTGAGCGGCCGCAGTTTGATCTCGCCCTGCAAGTATCCCCATTCTCACCTCGCAAGCTGTTTTCCGACCTGGGACAAACCTTTCCAATTAAGACGGCAGATCCAAAGGCCCTGGATCATGTGGCCCTCAAAGTCAACTTGAAGGGCAATCCTGAGACCATATCGGTCTCAGATGGGACCCTGGACCTGGATGAGTCAAGGCTGACCTTTTCCGTCAAAGCCAAGGATTTTTCAAGGCCCAACGTGGCCTTTGATTTAAGCCTTGACCAAATCGATGCGGATCGATACCTCCCAGCCGCTGGTGAGAACAAGCCCGTCGAAGAGAAAGAAATGACCGAAGCTCCCGCGCCCGAGCAGAAGAAGATAGACTACACTCCACTTCGGCGACTTGTCCTGGACGGTGCTATTCGGGTGGGAAAGCTGAAGGCCCATGGGGCCAGGCTTCAGGATGTTAACGTGAAGGTTGCCGGAAAAAATGGCTATTTCCATCTAGACCCTCTTACACTTAGGCTATACCAAGGTAATGTGTCGTCTAAGGGAGCTTTGGATGTACGGCAGGATGTCCCAAAGAGTAACGTGCAACTTGATGCACAAGGAATTCAGGTCGGTCCCTTGCTCAAAGATCTTTTGGAGAAGGATTTTCTGGAGGGGACGGTACAGTCCACAGTGGTAATCAACCTGGCCGGGGATGACCCTGAAAAGATCAAGAGTACACTTAATGGCAAGGGTGACTTGCTTTTTAAGGACGGGGCCATCGTGGGCATGGACCTGGCAGGGATGGTCCGTAACGTAAAGGCCACCTTCGGCCTGGCCGAAAAAGGAGGCGAGCGGCCCAGAACAGACTTCTCCGAGCTTCACGCGCCCTTTACCATTACCAACGGCGTTGTGAACACTCCTAAGACATCGCTTATGTCCCCCCTTATTAGAGTCTTGGCCGCAGGAGATGCTAATCTGGTGGATGAAACGCTGGACTTTCGCGTCGAACCAAAATTCGTCGGCACCATAAAAGGCCAGGGAGACACTATGCAACGTTCTGGACTCATGGTCCCTGTCCTGGTAACCGGAACCTTCTCCTCTCCTAAGTTTCGTCCGGATCTTAAGGGTATGCTCAAAAAAGGCCTCGAAGATGGGCTTCCGCAACCCTCTGACCTGAAGAAGATCCTTCCAGGCCAGGGTGTCCAAGAAGGTGAGTCCGTTCCTTTGGAGGAAAAGGCGAAGGACCTGCTCAAAGGCCTTCCTTTTGGGCGTTGAGATAGACATGGCATGTCATTGTAACGAAGAACAACCAGAAATGATTCGTCACAGCGCAGGACTTTCATGTTCAAGACGTGTTGTCTCTTCTGGGGAAGTTCCAGTCACTGCATCCTTTTCCCAATATCCGGAGCAACAAAGCATGCAGGGTAAGTATGGAGTATCCAGATCACTATGTCGGTTGTTCGCAAGTGGTTTTAGATAATACAAGAAGATTTGCTGCAATACAGGAGAGGAAAAAGAAAAAATGTTTTTTGTTAACCTAATGAAGGAGGAGGGTAAGACTATGGCAAAGAAGTACATGAGAGTTGTGTTTATCCGCCTTCGCAGAAGACCACGGGCTTGCCCGTGGATGAATGCGCAAACAATGAATATGCTACGGCGCGATGTCGCCCCGAAGCTGAGGCGGATAACCGCGTCGTAGCCGAAGGCGAAGACGGGTACTTTAGTGGGACCACGGGTTTACCCGCGGGGCTCCATCGTAATAGTGAGTGCATTTTTGATTAGTTGTGCAGCAGGGACGCCGTTCCAAAAGCAAACACTGGTTGGCACAAAATGTCTGTGCAAAGGCGTGAAGGCCCCACCCAAGAAAGCCCCCTGCAAAATGCCTAAGGACAGGGACGGAGATGGAGTACTCGATAGGGCAGATAGGTGTCCGAACACCCCTAAAGGTGCCAAGGTTAATCGACAGGGATGTTGCGTCCTTAAAGGTATTGAGTTCGATACAGGCAAATCGACCATCAAATCCCAATCAACTATGGTTTTGGATGAAGTCGTTGCTGTTCTGATGAAGAACCCTTCTCTAAAAGTTGAGGTCCAGGGTCATACAGACAATGTCGGGACACAGGAAAACAATCAGGCCCTTTCCCAGAGACGTGCAGAAGCGGTTATGGGTTATTTGGTAGGAAAAGGGATTGCAGAAAAGCGACTTTCCGCGATGGGTTACGGCTTCTCAAAACCAATCGCCCCGAACGACACAGCCGAAGGCCGGGCCAAGAACCGAAGGGTTCAATTGAAGCCGCATTAGGACCGTCCTTATCCTTATTGATGTAGTGAAGGGGTTGGGCAAGATAGTGCCCAATCCCTTCATCAACACAATCTAATAGATACTCCATTTGTGTGGTTCCAAGGGCTTTGCCCTGAGGGAGAAGAATGTCATGCCAATGCTTCGAGTCTTCATGATGTTGGCCTTGATGTCCCTTGGCGTTTTTCAGATTGCGCCATCTCATGCTGGATTCGGTGATTTTTTTAGGAGCGTAAAGAAAGCCGTCGATGGAGACGAAGGTTTGTCCGAGAGCAAGATGATCGATGGACTGAAAGAGGCTCTCCAGATCGGCACTGGCAATGCCGTAGAAACCGTTTCGCAGATGGGGGGGTACTACGAAAACCCTGAGATCAAAATCCCTCTTCCTGATGCTATTCAGAAGGTCGAGAAGCTTGTCAGGGCGGCTGGATATGGTGCTCAGGTGGATGCGTTCGAAATGAGCATGAATCGGGCGGCTGAGAAGGCCGCCCCCGAGGCAAAAAGTATCTTCTGGGATGCCATCAAGGAGATGAATTTCTCAGACGCACGCAAGATTCTTGAGGGGCAGGACAACGAGGCGACTCTTTACTTCAAGGAGAAGACCTATGGCCGGCTCAGCGAGGTTTTCGAACCAATTGTCCACAACTCAATGTCCCAGGTTGGGGTTACTCGTAAGTACCAGGAGCTGAACGAAAAGGTCAGAAGCGTGCCTTTTGCCAGCATTTTGCAGTTCGATCTAGATGCATATGTGAAAGACGGAGCCTTGGGGGGCCTCTTCTTCATGCTGAGCGAAGAAGAAAGAAAGATCCGACAAGACCCGGCTGCAAGGGTCACTGACCTCCTCAAAGAGACCTTCGGAAAGAAGTAATCGGGAGCCCGTTTTCAACTGGCTTTTGATCATATCATGTGCTAACAACGTGGCAACGATCGATTGAGAAAGGAGGTGGAGGTAATGGCAAGGGTTGCAAGGGTGACTGAGATTGTTGCAGGATCACCGGACAGCTTTGATGGTGCTATTAAGACCGGTTTTGAGCGAGCCTGTAAAACCCTTCGGGGAATCACAGGTGTCCGCGTCCTTGAACAGCGCATTAAGGTGGCCGATAACAAAATGGTAGAATACCGCGTGAGGATGGAGATTATCTTTGTCTTAGAAGGGTAGTTCTTGCTCTTTGTTATTTGCTATCGTTAGGCAATACTCGAGCAGCAAGTCAGGGCAGTCGTGGGTGACTGTGGAAGTCACGCGGTGGAAAAAAGCCGCCGGCCTGGCGGCTTATCATCATATCGGTGGGGTTTCTCAGCGAAACTTGTCTCAGTGCAATACGGAAACGTGTTGGTCTGCCTGGATGTGTACTGCTGCGCAAAGGTGAAATAGGCCAATCTTTTTTCACAGATGATAATAGTAATCCAGCCCCAAGTGAGTAATCTGCTCTTCTCCCATGAGGTAGCGCAGGGTGTTCTTCAGTTTCATCGATTGAATGAAGAGATCGTGTTCGGGATATAGGTTAGGCGCACATTGCGGACTTTTGAAATAGAATGACAGCCATTCCTGTATGCCGTTCATTGCGGCTCGCTGTGCCAGGTCGGCGAAAAGGACCAGATCAAGAACTATAGGCGCGGCTAGGATGCTGTCTCGGCACAGAAAATTTACTTTGATCTGCATCGGATAACCAAGCCAGCCAAAAATGTCAATGCAATCCCAACCTTGATTGCCTCAACCAGCTCAGCATGAGAGGCCCTGAGGTTTAACGTTGGGACCATCGAGATTCTTGACAAATGCCTGGTTGAAAACTGCCGGCCAGGGCTTTAAGCCTTTCAAAAAGGAATGCACTTCTTCAAGATGCTCCCGCTCGAGAACCTCGGCCTGCACAGCCGCCTGATAGCAGTCATCGCCCATAATATCCCATCCACCGAAAACCAGGTCGTCCAGGAGAGTTAATGGCACGAACTCTTTGATTTGGGGTATGCGATACTCGAGCCGTTTACCGAGTCGGATGGTTCCCATTTGGGTCAATGACCCGACCGGAAGAGCTATGCCACGGCAAACCGCTTCTACTCCGGCCAAAAAAGTAGTGCTTACCGCGCCTCCCATTCCCGGGATAAGCACCCCCAACTTGCCATCTGCCTTCTGGATATCCTGTTCACGTCTCATGGGACTCCTCATCATCAAGGCGCTCTTCCTGGACGCTTCGCCATGATTTAAGACATGTATTCTTCTTTTTAGACACGAAGAGGCTTCCTTGCCCTTTATTGAGGCCTCTCTTTTGCAACATACTCCACCTTTATTCTGTCCGTTGAGCCAGGAGCGATCTTGATGGATCCCAGATCGAACATCAGGTTGACATTCACTGTTCCCGTCTTTCGTATGTTGTCAAGAGCAACCTCTGCTGTATAGGCGGTTGAAACATTCTTGAGTATTCGTTTGCCTCCTATCACCCATACTTTGTCAGGATTAAGCTTCACTTTTGTTAGAATCAAATGTTCCGCTAACTTTCCAACCCAATCAACCTGTACGGGCAATCTCTTTTTTGTCGGAACATCAACAGTCACCTCAACAACCGACGGGAGAACCCTTTTCAAAAAAACCCCGGGAGGCAGGGCAACATTTTCATCTGCAATCGTAAAGGTATTGTGTCCAGGGTCTGCTTTGTTCAAGTCTAACCTTACCTGAACTTGTCCGGGTCGAATAGATTTTATGAGAGCACCCGATCCACTCAGATCAAGATGGACGGCATTAACAGATGTATCTAAGATCTCCATCTCGGGATCGCGGTTCATGTATTCTATGGGAATCTCAAGTGTAACCAGGGCATCCAAACCTCTCGTGAAGCTAAACCATACAGCTGTTATGAACAGAATAGAAACAATAGCGGCCATGCCAATCTCAAGTTTTCCCCCTCTCAGATAAGTCCACTCCTCTGCGATAACCCCTACATGCTCCCGCAGTATCTTTGCAAGTTCCTCCTTTCGGCTGATAACACTCATGTCGGAGCCTCTGGCCAAAACGACATTTCCTCGCTCCTCGGATACGACTATAACCAAGGCATCCGTGGCTTCGGCCAATCCCGCTGCAGCCCTGTGTCGAGTCCCGTAATATGAAGGGAGATCGTCTCGGTGAGACAATGGAAGGATAACGCCAACTTCTGTAACCTGATTACCCTCAATTATGGCTGCGCCATCGTGGACGGGATTATCATGCCAGAATATGCTTGTCATCATCTCTTTGGATACTAATCCGCGCCAAGGAGTGCCACCCTGGAGCACCTCTGCCAGGTCTTCTTTGCCCCGAAAAACAACCAACGCCCCCGTGCGAGTTCGAGCCAGTTCATAAACGCTCTCCACTATTATTTCCACAGGCGTATCAACTGTTTTGTCTGAGAACCCCCAGAGAATAGCCTTCAGGTTTCTTGCCTGGAGTACGGAACGGATTTCATTCCTGAAAACAACTATAATGATGAGAGCGGCAACCGCTGTGATTCCCTGAATTGCCCAACTGGTTACAATTAACCCCAGAGAAACAGCTATCCTCTGAATAAACCAAAGCAGTGCAATACCTATAAGCACTCTAAACACATTGGTTGCTCTGAAAAGGATGTAAAGACGAAAAAGAATGTAACTATTCAGCGTGATGTCAAAGACGTCCTGCCATCGAATGTTTGAAACAAAAGGCAAGATTTCAATCATAGTCAATCAATCCGTGATGCTGAACCTAAAGAGACGAAGAATATGACCGTCTTTGTCCGTGATTTCCACCCGCCATGGACCTTGATCAGCTTCTCGAAGCTGGAAGCTGCTAAAGGTTGACCACCGGGGAGGCTGAAGAGAGAGCTTTATTCTTTTACTTAGCTTGTCCTTGCGAAACCAGTTATGGTAAATAAAGGTTTCTTCAGGCACAGGATCAAAGGAGGTGAAACAGGAAATTTTTCCGATGGTAATGGAGAAAACAATGGCCTGGTTCTGTGGGGTAAACTCTTTGATATCCTCACACATGGCCGCCTGAACCAGGATCGCCTTCTTAGGAGCTGAGGCAGGTGAAGAATCCTTTGGTTCTTGTGAGAATGCGTAGGAAGAGAGGAAAGAACTAATACACAGCAGCGTAAGTAGGAATATAGTTGGTCTGTCTTTCATTGCCCTATGCTTATCAACGCGTACACATAATATAGTGGATCATAACAGCATAAAACATGCCCAGTTTGGTAGTCCCAGTCTTATCCGCAGCGCCCTGAAAGTTCGCTGCCCAGCTTATTTGAGGTGGAGCTTGTGGATCATCACCTTATGAAGCTTGTCCTCCCCCCGCAATGTTTTTATCATATTATGGATCTCAAATCGTCCGGGAACCATTCCAATAAATTTTATTATGCACATACGACTTAAGTCATGGGACAGAAATACGGTGCCATCGGGTTGGAGGTATTTCTTAAACAGGCTTATGATCGGTTCAAAGGAGGTCTCATTGTAAATCAATTCCGATCCGCAGATTATATCATATTTTTCCGTCAGATCAGGCTTGTTCCAATTTAACTTCTTCACGGAGACGGTGTGCAGTCCATTGTGTTCAACATTCATTCGTAACAGTTCAAGAGCATCTTCTTCATAATCGGTAATTGTCACCTTGTGTCCGAAGGCGCCTAGGAATAGACCTATGATTCCCATGCCTGCGCCGATTTCGAGTATTTCCATCTCCTTTTTAATGCCCATTACAATCAAATGATCGGCCAACACAATAGACGCTTCCCAGATCTTAACCCAGAAAGGAAACTGACTGATGTACTCCTCTCCCTTCTGTTCAAGATCGGTCACAAAGCTGTCCCACTTTGTTATGCCGTGAAGCTCAAGCTCTTTCCCACCTATCGCGAGAGGAATGAGTTCCAGTTCATGTTTTGTTCTGATGGGCATGGTCTCCAACCTTCTTGGCCTTTGCATGAACTCTCAACTTTCTTATAGCAGTTTGGAGCTCATTGTCAATCTTCGAAGAATCCCAAGAGCTGTTTTCAGATAGGAAAATGATGTCTTCACAGAACAGCTGTCAACCCGCGCTCACACTTACACCCTCGATCGCGACATGGGGATAGCGTCCTTCGTGTTCTGTATCGGAACTGAGTAGTACGTTTTGCTTTAGAATCTCGTACAGGTTGCCGGCGATCATAGTGTTCTTGACCCGTCCCGTAATACTACCGTTTTCGATGCGGTAACCTAGGCCGACGTTTCCAGAGAAGTCGCCATTAACGATGTTGCTCTGTCCAAAGCCTATTATGTCGCGGATGTAAAGGCCGTCCTTGATGTCGGCAAGCAGTTCTCTACTCGACTGGCCGCCTCGCAACATTTTGGGAGAGTGCGGGGTGCAGCCATTGTTGCCCGTGGGTTCGGCCCCGGCAAGCCCTGCAGAGTCAAGATCGTACAGGAAACGCTTGAGCACGCCACGGTCGAAGATTGTCTGCCGGCGCGTCGGAATGCCGTTGTTATCAATAACACGAGCGCCAGTAGCATAGTCCTGGTGTGGGTCGTCAAGAATTGTGAGAGAAGGGGCAAGGACCTGCTGGCCCAGACGGCCGCCCAGAGGTGAGTCACCCTTAGCTACGTTTCGGCCGTTGGTGCCCATGAAAACGGGCAGGATCATTTGTGCTATTGTTTCCGGAGGAAGGTACGCCACGACTTTGCCTCTAGGTGACTCAACAATCGGCTCGGCTCGACGGAGGTCCGTTATGATCTTTTTCGCAATGTCGTTTGGATCGTAGAATGCGTTCAGGTCTGACCAGGTCCGACCGTAGCCCGCGAAAAGCATGTCCGTGTCTGCAGTACGCTGAACAGATGCCCCAAGCTTCCAGCGTGTACCAGTAACATCATGGCAGACACCGCCGCTGGTTACCAGAAGCTGTTCGGATTCCACGCGGCTGGCCGAGCATTCAATAAAGAGGTCTGGATTATACGCCTTAAGCAGATCTGTCATGTGCTGACAGCCCTCGATCATTTTTTCGCGCGACAGGGAAAGTGTCTTCTCCGAGTGTGTCTTGACCTTGGCCACCTTGCTGGGGACAGGATAGGCGTCAAAGTGGGCGACGCTTCCAATCTTCCCGAGAGTCACGGCCTGTTCAATCATGGTGTCCAAATCTTCAAGCCTGTTGCCGGAAGTGTTGCCCTTGCGACTGCCAACAAGGACCTCTATACTGTACGAGATAGCTTCGCGCCCGCCCGTATCCTTCAGACGTCCCGCCTCGAACCTGCAATCGGTCCTCTCTGTGTGATAGAAGGCAAGCTTGGCCGCGGTGGCACCCATACATTTGGCAGTGTCCAGCCCTTGTTGGAAATGATCCTTCATTATCTCAATCATAGAAGTGCGCATACTGGATTCCTCTATGTAAAGGTTCACGCGCAAGAGGTCGTGAGAGATCTTCAAGATCAGCGGTGCAACTCCAAAGGGAGTTTGTCGTGGCAACCATGAGACCTTAAGTTGTCTCTCTATTGTTCACCGCCGATTACAACATCCCTGATACGGATATGGGGGGATCCGAATCCAACGGGCAACGGGGCCTGTCCGCTTTTTCCACAACCACCGGCGCTTTCGTAGATTTCCAGGTCGTTGGCTATGCCGTCAATCGCCTTGAGTGTCTGAAAGACATTTCCGGTGAGGGCCACATCACGGACGAGTTCACCGATTTTGCCGTTCTCGATGCGGTATCCGTACCCAGCAGAGAAAGTGAACATTTCGAATTCGGTCTGTCCGCCGAAGGCATCACAGGCGTAGATTCCGTTGTCCACGTCGGCGAAGAGTTCCTCAAGCGGCATATCTCCGTTTTCGACAATGGTGTTGGTCATACGCACCACCGGGGGGTACTGACGCCCCACGGCCCGGGCATTACCCGTGGGAGTTGCGCCCATCTTGGCAGCGGTTTCGAGTGAATGGAGGTGGCCTGTAAGCACACCTTCCGTGACGAGGTTGGTCTTTGTTGCGGGTGTTCCTTCGTCATCAAAGGAAAGGCTGCCGATAGTCTTATCAATTGAGCCGTCGTCCACCACGTTAAGTTTCTTCCCTCCCATCTGACGCCCGTGAAACATCAAATCACGCATCTTGGGGTTCTCATACAAAAAATCGGCTTCGCTGAGGTGGCCGAAAGCTTCGTGGATGAAGATACCACCAAGTTTGCGGTTGAGAATGACCGTCTGAGGGCCGCCTTTGACTTTTGGCGCTTTTAGGAGCATCGCAGCCCGGTCAGCTACCTGCCGCACCTTATCCTGGAGATCGACTACGACATCATAGGTAACGGCTGAGGCGAAGCTGTCCCCCGTGCGTTGGACCAAAGAGCCGTCCCGGGCTGTTGCATGGAAAGCACAATACACACGTGGACGCTCCTCCATATAATAAGTCCCCCGAGTATTTGCAAAATGAACGGTCCGGAATGAGTCACCGTAGCTAACACCCGAGGACTCAATCGACGGGTGGGCATGAAGGATAATCGTGTTGTATTTTTGGATCAGACGGATTTTTTCTTCCAGGCTGACGGTTCTGGGGTCGCGCCGCAAATTGGCAGGCCGCATAGCGTCAACGACCTCGACCTCGGCCAGTTGGGTCTTTTCCTTGCCTACAAGGGCTGCGCAGCGGAATGCCTCATCAACCTGGTTTGGAAGATTCTCCAGCGAGTCGAAGACTATCATGCCCCAACCGCCATGCATGCAGGCACGAACGATGCCTCCCCTGAACGTTGATGAGCCGGCAGACTCCATGTCCTGCCCGCGGTAAGAGAGGTGTGTGCCTTGCTCTATTTCGACGCGAATCTCCGCGTAATCCCCAGAACTCTTCTTGAGTGCCTCAAACAATTGGTCTTTCATTTGGGTTTTCCCTGCGGCGGCCTCCTGCGTGTGGGTTGACACAGTATGAGGTTGTCGTGACTCGCCTAATTTGACCGGCTCGCTCCCGGCGCACGAAGTGCCGCCGTAAGGCAGAGGCCCCGTCCTTTAGGGCGGGGAAGCTTCATACTTAGTATGCAGGAAGGCGAGGCTGACGGCAAGAGGAATCTGCTTCGCATCTTTTGTTTGACTTTGATTTTCTTTTACACTATGTTGGTAAACTCAACGGTAACGTGTTAGCATGTATTCGTTTATTGGTGGCAGAAGTGTGGATAGTGAAATACGAACACCTTTTTGCTTTGATGTTATCCTGCAGGGTTAATAAGGAGATGTTCCTGTGTTCTATATAGCATCTGAAGAGTCATATCAGGACGGTCAGATTGTCGTTCAGGAGGGTGGTTCTGGGGACTGGGTCTATGTTGTCCTGTCAGGCACAGTGCAACTATCCAGAATGATAGGGGGGAAGAAATATGTGATCGAATGGCTTCAGGCAGGCGAGATATTTGGCGAAGTCGGTTTCTTCGGAGGAGTTACGCGAACCGCCACAGCCCAAGCTATTGGAGAGACGACTGTTGGCCTTATTGATCGAGGATTTCTGGACAGTGAGTGTAACAAACTCCCCTCAGACTTCAAGAATATTCTCACATCCATGATGGAAAGATACAAAAAGATGATCGAACGGGTCTGTGAGTTTTCAGCAAGAGATGAAATACGTCTCTTGGAGACCTTGGCTGTAACGTACAAAGATAAAAGGTCCTTTGTGAAGGCTTACACCGGGAATGTGAGTGGTGGTGGCCTTTTTATTAAAACTGAGAATCCGCTCAAAAAGGGTGACGACTTTTTGGTTAAACTTGGATTGCCTGGCCTTTCAGAGACCGTAGTAATCAAGTGTGAAGTGATATGGACAAGAAAGAAAGGGGAAGAAACGGATGCCTATCCTGCTGGGATGGGAGTGAAGTTCGTTGAAATGACTAAAGAGAATAATAGAATCCTGAAAAAATATCTCAGAGACATTGAGAAGCGGATATCTGATGAGTAGAACGCAAACTGCGGGAAGCTGAACCATATAGGATTGTTCTTTTGATATTTCGTGACATTTACAGACTGACCGCCATTACACGTTTATAGCACATAGGCTGTTAGGGCTGAAGATCTTATACACACCAGAAGAGAAAGGCAGGGGCGCCATGACCCTGCCTTTGCCGTTTTACATAGGTGTTCCACCCGCCAAGATTTATTTGAACTTCATTGAGGGGTCGTGTTACCGGTTCAAGAAGATAACCATTTCCTCGGGCCAGTTGTGTTCTTGTCGTCATTCCTATCCTTTATGTTGAACTGCTACAGCGAGCGTATTCCCCGTCCCAATCCATCGAGACTACGGTCCGCCAGAGGCGGATAAACCAGCCAAAGGCTGGTAAACGTTAGCGACAGAATATAAGAATCGAACAACTCCTCACAGTCAAAGATTCCCTGCAGCAAACTGCGAGGAATCTTAAAACTCGTTAACAAAAAGAGAGGTGTTGCAGCAAAGTCCCGATCGCCTGAAGGGCGCAAAATCACTGCATTCATATTTTGACGTTTCTTCTGAGACCATATCTGCAAACAGGAGTAAATGAGTAATATTCGTTGACATTTATTCAGGAATGGTCTATATATAAAACTTACTTCACCAAATACTTCAAGCTAGTGATATGAACACAGTAGACTTCATAATGCGTAAAACCCAAAGAGTGGCCTGTTTGAAACTGCGCTAATGCACTGAAGGAAAAGGTGCATAGTTATACAAACCCACAAATAGGGAGGAATGGGGAATGACAAGTTTGAAGAAAGACTTAGGAGCCGTGATCAAGGAACTGAAAGGGCTAACAAAGAAAGCGGAGAGAATTACGAAAGCCGTTGACAAGCTTGAAAAGGCTAAGGCCGCAGTGGAGAAGAAAACCAAAGCCAAACCCAAAAAGAAGGCCGTTGCGAAGAAAGCTCCGCGCAAAAAAGCTGCTGCAAAGAAAGCTCCGCGCAAAAAGGCCGCTGCGAAGAAAGCTCCTCGCAAAAAAGCTGCTGCAAAGAAAGCTCCGCGCAAAAAGGCCGCTGCGAAGAAAGCTCCTCGCAAAAAAGCTGCTGCATTGACTGCAACTGATCAGTTGCTCAAGATTATCAAGGGATCAAACAAAGGCGCTGATGCTCCCACCCTGATGAAAAAGACCGGGTTTGAAGAAAGGAGCGTCAGGAATATCTTGTATAGAGCATTCAAGCAAAAGAAAATCAAGAGAACCGGCAGGGGCAGTTATGTAGTGGCATAGCCCCAACCGCTTGTACTGGATAGTTAAGAAATAAACACGAAGGGCCCGTTTCTCGTGGAGAGAGGCGGGGCTTTTGTGTTTTTGGGAAAGCCTTGAGTTTCAGAGGCCTGGCGTTGGTGCCCCATGATACGCGATTTGGCTTTCCTTGCATGAAGCACTACAAGCCGGGCAGACTATTAAGGGAGTTCGAATTATCAACATTGACTCGAGCCGTCCAGCTTCTTAAGGAACTCGGCATTTCTTTCGTGGTAGCAGAATATGAGCATGTTGAGAAGGGTGCCCTTTTTGCTTCCGAAGCGATTGAAATGCCAGGTGAACAGACTATCAAGACGTTAGTAGTCGAATTTGCCACCAATGAGTATTTTGTCGTGCTCATGCCGGGCAGCAAGATCGTTCCTTTCAAAAAGCTTGCCAAAACCCGCGGTGTAAAAAAGGCTGGAATGGTTGATCCGGCCACAGCCGAGCGTCTGACGGGATATCAAGTTGGGGGTATCAGCCCCTTTGGAATGAAACAGCATCTCCGTGTTATCATTGACGCAGGATTACTTGCATTTGACAAGGTGGCCATCAACGGGGGCAGGAGAGGACTAATGCTCGTTATGAGCCCTGCCGACATACAGAAGGTAACTGAGGCTGAACCGATCGAACTCTGACAGATAGTTAAAATGCATAGAATACGCTTGAGTCGAGGAACGATACACTACGAAAGTTACGGTGAAGGGCAAACCCTGATAGGTTTGCACGATGGTGCGAGTTCCAGCATGGCGTGGAAAGGCCAGGTCGACGTTTTTGCCACGCACTATCGCTTTATAACTTACGATCGTCTCGGATACGGTCGATCTGAACATCATCTTCTTTATGAAGAAGGATACTTTGATCAGCGCGCTGATGAACTGGGAGAACTGGTCACGGACCTTAATCTTCACTCAGTACATCTGTGTGGACTGTGCGAAGGCGGGGCAATAGCTCTTGCGTTTGCATCTTTGTTTCCTGAGAAGGTGAAGACACTGACACTCCAAGGTGTGGGCTATTATGGGACCGATCAAACAATTGCCCGGTGTGAAGAGTACTTTCAGCCTTGGCCTGAAATCGATGAGAGTCTTCGCAAGCGGCTTGTTCATCACCATGGGGAAGGGTACGCTAGGTTGAAGTGGGAGGCCATTAGAGAGGCCAGACACTATGTTTGGAGCCTGTCTTACGATTTGAGGCCAAGATTTTCCAATATTGAAGTCCCAACGCTGATCATGGGGGGTGACAGGGACCCATTCTTTGGCCTGGAACATCCGATCGTGGCCCACAGGGGAATCAAGAACTCCGAATTGTGTATTTTCCCGGGAGCTGGACACTCCCCCAACGAAGAAACCCCACAATTGTTTAACGAAGTGATCTTAAGATTCCTGCAAAGGAACACTCCTTGACCCTTCCTGTTCTATCAAGAATACACTGATGAGCAACAGGCATACTTTGCCAGACAATTAGGGGATTTTGTTCATGAAAGACTAACCCTGGATACCCCGTGCGGGAGCACGGGGAGGAAAGGGTTCCATTGATATGTGGTTTTGGTATAATAAGGTGCATGGGCATAAGACGTTTGAGCCATGCAGTTTATGAGACGAGATACCATCTTGT
>JAQYVR010000045.1 GCA_030145395.1 Desulfobacteria bacterium | reverse complement strand
TGCCATATTAGTGCGCCACGAGTGCGCACAGGTTGAATATAGACATTAACCTGTAGTAGCACGTAACTGTGCGAGAGATGAGGGAAGGCCCCTCGAAGCCGATTTGCAGGAGGAGGCTTCAAACCACCTTAAGCTGCGCTGGTAAAGAGCCAGGGTGGTGAGCGTTAAGGAAAAGTCGCGGCATAGGATCGTGGCAGGTGAGGGTCAGGGAGATGAGCGCAAGCGAACCACTGATGAGGTGTCGAAACATTAAGGACGATGTCAAAACCGGGGTGCTAATATGGTTCCGGGACGGGCACGGAAGAAACCTGCTTACTGACCGTGCGGCATCCGGCATAAAGGTGGCATGAACCTGATTCAGGCTCTCGCATGGAACGTGGGAACTCTTCATGTGATGCTAAGAGAAAACCCTATAAGTGAGGCCCACGAAGGGGGAAAGTATCGATGCACATGAAGGGGACGGATCATCCAGTAGTAGCGTTGAAGGTCCTGTAATAGGACTGGAGCGAAGGGGATGAGTCAGCTCGCCGGAAGCGGCAGTCAACCCAGCAATGGGGAGGAACTGGATTGCTTCTTGCGTAGGGTTGAGACTGCGAGGTTTCAAGAGTAAGGCTGACAGGAGCCGTATGACGGGAGACTGTCACGTACGGTTCTGTGGGAGCGTGGGGGTGAGATTCCCCTGCGCGACCCGACTCTCTACCCCCTTGACTGCTGAATCCTTACGATAAGGGTTTCATATCTTTAACTGCGGGGCTTGCTCCAGGCAAGACGACTGTGAATGTAAGATAACAAGAAATAATCCTTAAAATAGCCAAATTCAATCTCTCTGCTATGAAGGTCGCAAGAATCCAGGCTGCAAAACTTACGATATGCAACTGTTATTATAACCTGGACCTCGAAAAGGCGTTGTTCATCCAAAGTCATGCTGCTACTCCTTGACCAACCCTTTGAAGTATCCAACCTTTTCCCAGGAAAACGGCTCTTTTTGGCAGGGGAAGATGGAATTGTTGTGAAAGATAGGATCAGCCTCCAGATCGTAGCGCGAGGATCTGACAGCCGCAGGCCAAAGCTCGGTATGCGGAATCGGTGAATATTGAGATAAAACGGGTCTCACACCACAGGCCTTTACCATCTTGATGGACGCCTCAAGTTGGCCGACGTCCTGTCCCGGCAGGCCATAAAGAAGATAGGCACCCAATGCGGGGTCTTTGAAGCCGGCAGTCTTCAGGTGATCCACGGCTTTCTCAAATTCATCCGGGCCCACCTTGCTATCCATTTTATGACGACCGTCAAAGAAGGCTGTTTCCAGCCCGAGCCGGATGGTCTTGAACCCCGCACGAAAAAGCAATTGTGCCACCTCTCTTGATAAGGGCCTTATGTGGAGTGCATTGGGTGTGTGAAAGCGCACTGCGAGGCCCCTAGCCATGACCCCTTCGAGAATCGGCATTATATGGTCTTCTGCGTCGATCAGCAGGGCATCATCATAGAAGGCAAAATCCGATACTGAGTATTCTTTATGCCAGTAGGCAATTTCCTCCACCACATGCTGGGGCGACCTGCGCCTGAGCCTGGGGTTTAGGAACCAGGATGCACAGTAAGCACATTTGAAAGGACAGCCCTGACCGGTCAGGATGGGAACATAGGGAATAGAGGATTGCAGATCAAAAGCCGGATAGGGATAGGTGTCTGGTTTATCGGGACGGAATCGGCACGTCCTGTTGTGTCCTGTGAGGCGGCCCAGCAGATCCAGGAGACTGATTTCGAACTGGCCCGAGAGCACGTCATCCGCTCCGGCGTGCCGGACGGCATGTTCGTGGCAAAGAGAAGCATAAATGCCCCCGAGCAGTACGGGCACTCCGGGCAGCATCTCTCGGACCACGTCGATCAGGGCAATGACTCCCGGATACCAATAGGTCATTAAGGAGGTTACAAGCACTGCCTCCGGTTCCGGACAATCAATAATGCTCTTTCTCACCAAGCTTTCCGGCATGCCATATCTGGAATAGTGTCTGGGAACATCTTGCAGCTTTTCCGGCCTTGGAATCCGCCTCTTTACGTAGTGCCCTTTGCCGAACTCGCCAATCTTGCCGGCGTTTGACAATTCAGGATGAAACCGGTCCAGACAATCGATATAGCTCACCCGGTACCCGTGGGTCCTAAGAATACCGGCGATGGCAAGGAGCCCGATCGGCTTGGCCCAGAAATCATAGGCCGCAAAATCATCTATCCACGGGTTGATCACAAGGATATGGGGGGCGTTTTTTCCCATTTCACCGGGTCTTTGCTTTTGCGGTTCGGTGGGCTACTGGAAGTATTTCATGGAGGTCTTTTTCAACTCCTCACGGCTGAAAAGGAGGGAATAGTTCGTCACCGATGTGAGGGTGGACATAGCCTCGGCCATCTTGTAGCAGTCCTCCACGGTCTTGGCGTGTATCATAGTGTACAAATTGTAAGGCCAGTCTTTGGTTGGGGCCGGGTTTCGCCTGTAGCAGTGGGTCACCCCCTCAAAGGCGGCCATCAGATTGCCGACATCATCTATCCGGTCTTCGTCAACCTGCCAGGCCACCATGGCATTTGCCTTATATCCGGACATCTGATGGCGGATCGTTACCCCGAAACGACGAATGGTGCCGTCTCCATGGAGTTTTCGCAATGTATCCAGTACCACTTCTTCTTCAACTCCGACCTGTTGGGCGATCTCCAAAAACGGGCGTTCGGTCACAGGGATGTCCGCCTGAATCAAGGAAATGATCTTTTTTTCAACATCGGTCAATTCAGAATCACCTTCGCCTGATTCTGACGAATTTTGTCTGTTGGTCATAATTGGTCCTTTGATATAAGATCACTATCGAATATCATATAAGGGCGCGTAGCGCAATAATCAAGCCGAGTGGAGTCGTCATCCCTTTTTGGGTTTGCGATTTGGAGTAGTTCTCGGACATACGCTCCGATTTGTATGGCTGTTATGGCTTCCGCCCTCGTTAGTTTGTCCATTTTGAGCGTTCAAAGAGAGGCTCCTACGGAAGCCATAATAGCCTTCCCGGTGCATGGATAACAGGAGATTGTTCTGGAAATAACTGCGAGACGACAGGAGGAGATATGGCCGTGAATATGATCGGTGTTATCGGAGCAGGGACCTGCAACAGCGAGACTTACGAGTTGGCGCGAAAGATCGGAGCCGGAATCGCTAACATGGGTGCTACCCTGGTATGTGGGGGGTTAGGAGGTGTTATGGAGGGTGCCTGTCTCGGTGCTCATGAGGCAGGAGGGCAGACCGTGGGGATCCTTCCGGGGAGTGACAAAGCCGAGGCCAATGCCTTTGTTGCCACCCCCATTGTGACCGACTTGGGGCACGCCCGAAATGTATTGATCGTCCGAAGCTCTGATCTGCTGATAGCGATCTCAGGCGGATACGGCACCCTGTCTGAAATAAGTATTGCCCTCAAAATAGGAAAACCTGTCATAGGAATTTCCACGTGGCCCGACATCGATGGAGTCCGGTATGTGGCTACAGCCGAGGAAGCAGTTAATGCTGCCGCGGCCTCGGGCTAGCAGGCTATTCCCCAAACCACCGTAATCCCGAATTTCAATGACTATCTGAGGCTCAGCTGTCAGGTGGGGTTGATAGACAACTGTCAAGGCGAGGGACGGGAAAAGCATTATTATCCAACAGAGCACGCTGAAAGTATTTACCTCGAAAAAAATGATCAAGAGATCAAGCGAATCATTCTGGATAGCATTCTTGATGTAGTTAAGCGCAAAATGGAAACCCTCCCCCAAGAAAAACACGCCAATTTCTTGTTATGGTATCTTCTGAAGCTCCGACAAATAGGCGTCAAGCCTGACGAAGCCTATTTTGATAAGGGCGGCGAAATGAATGATTATCCAAGAATTCGGTTGAATTTTTCGCTAAGTCTATGCGACTTTCTTTTCGGGGAAAACAAAAGGGAAGAAGAGGGAATTCTTCAAAAGTGGGACAAATACCTGTCGAATGGGCACTCAGATAAGTGAATCGAAAAACTAGCCTTCTCACATTTTCAGTTTTTCAACCCGCTGCCCAAGCTTTCCGTCTTTTGATATGTGGACTTTCGTTCGCTCCATGACAGTGCTACAAGAGTCAACCGCAGGCTTGACCCCATAATACAAAAATCTAGGTCACCTGTGCCTCAACAAAAGCTTGACTTGTATATTGTTGTAATATACATATATCGGTAATGGAAAAGGGATTCGAACATTTTCTGGGTTTCCAGTGGGACCAGGGGAATATTGATAAAAACCTTATCAAGCATAAGGTGGAAAACTGGGAGTGTGAGCAGATATTTTTCAATAGACCGCTTCTTGTTCTCGACGATCCCAAACATTCGATCCCTGAAAAACGGTGGACTGTATTTGGCAAAACGGATGCCGATCGTTTTCTTATCGTGATATTCAGAAAGAGAGGTGATCTGATCAGAGTAATTTCCGCCAGAGATATGAATAAAAAGGAGAGGAAGTTTTATGATGAAAAAGGATAAAACAATGCCTAAATTCAAAAACGAAGACGAAGAACGTGAATTCTGGGCTACTCATTCTCCACTTGATTATTTTGATACAAAAGATTTCAAAAGGGCTTCTTTCCCCAAACTAAAGCCATCGTTAAAATCAATCTCAATTCGTCTCCCAGAGGGTATGCTGGCTGAACTAAAAACCCTCGCAAACAAGAAAGATGTGCCCTACCAAAGTCTTGCAAAAATCTACCTTGCTAGGCAAATTTCCTTAGAGCGTGGATCTTTCCGCACTGCTCCGAAAAAGAGAAGACAGAAAGCTGATGCCCAACAAGTCACTGGAGCCGATTTCTGAAAGCCTGCGGCCTTTCAGAAACGTTTCAGTTCCCCCGTTACACCTTATGAAATGTTATGTATATGGGTCTCAAATGAGATCTATCATCTCGAAAAGGTGGATGTTGCGGCAGAATTGGGAGCCGTTAAGTATGCGGCTTGAGGTTTTTGTCAGAAAGTTGTCTTGAGACCGCCTATTTTCCGGGCCAGCTTTGCAACCGACTCGACGACGGGGTCGAGATTAAATTTGAGGATAACTCTGTTGCGTACAACCAGTTGACCGTCGACGATTACATCCCTGACATCGCTTCCGCTTGCCGCATAGACTATGTGAGAGACAGGGTCGTATAGGGGGGTCAAATGGGGTTTGTGGGTGTCGATAATAATTAAGTCGGCCTTCTTGCCCTGTTCAAGCGAACCGATCTGTTTCTCGAGCCCTATGGCCTCTGCGCCGCTTCTCGTGGCCAGTGTCAAAACCTCCCTCGCATCCAGGACAGTAGGGTCTGACCTCTTTACCTTGTGGAGCTTGGCCGACATGTCCATCTCCTGAAACATGTCCAGATTGTTGTTGCTTGCAGAGCCATCTGTGCCGATTCCCACGGCAAGGCCCTTTTGCAGAAATTCGGGGATGGGGGCTACGCCCGAGGCAAGCTTCATCTCGCTTTCCGTTGTGACCGAGACACCCACTCCACGGTCGGCCATACACGCTATGTCTGCTTCATTCACCCAGATTGCATGAACTAGAAGGGTCTTTGCGTTCAATACGCCAATCCGGTCAAGGTATTGAACCGGGCTCACGCCGTGGTTCCGTTCAGTTTCCTGCGACTCTTTTTGCGTTTCCGCCACATGAATTTGTAGAAGCGCATCAGCCTCATCAGCAAGTTTACGGGCCTTTCTGAGCGTCTCCTCAGAGCAGGTGTAAGGGGAATGACAGAACAGTCCGGGGGTGATCAGGGAGGTCTTTTCATGCCACTTCTCTATGAATCGTCCGGCTTCCGCTACATTTTTTTTGGGGTCAGGCACCCCGGGGGCTGGAAAGTCAATGATACCCTGTGCAAGAATGGCCCGCATGCCGGTCTGCTGCACGGCTTCTGCCACTGCATCCTCAAAAAAATAACCGTCGCAGCATGTAGTTGTGCCGGACAAGAGCATTTCAGCACATGAAAGAAGGGTGCCGGCATACACGCTTTCAGGATTCAACCAGCGGGCTTCAGCCTTGAATATGTGGTCGTTCAACCAGTTCGTGAGGGGGAGATCATCGGCAAGGCCCCTAAACAAGGACATGGCAGCATGGGTATGGGTGTTGACCAATCCCGGCATGATGATGCCTCCCTGGGCGTCTATCACATGACGCGCTTCCGGGAGCGGTTCATCGGCTGCTTTTTCTTCAATGCGTTTCAGACAGCCATCGGCTATGCAAACCAGGCCGGTGTCGAGAACATCGAACTCCGCGTTGATCGTTAAGACCGTGCCGTTATGAACAACAATATCGTAGGGGACGTCTTTTTCCATTTTAGCGGAGCGAGCCTTAAAACGTTCAAAATGGGCAAACGCACGAGGGCGGAAGCCATAAGAGCCATACCAGTCGGAGCGTATTTCTGACAAATACTCTATGCAATACCTTGCGCAATCCGGTTTACACTGGCCATGACTTCATCCACATCGAGTGTCGTGAACGCCCGCTCTTCCATTAGTACCCGGCCGTTCACAATGGCCGTGACCACATCGCTTCCGGTCACCGCATAGACGAGGTGTGAATAGACATTGTACATCGGGGTCAGGTGTGGACTTCTGATATCTATTATGATGATGTCTGCTTTCTTCCCCTCCTCCAGTGAACCAGAGGTGTCGCCTATTCCCAGCACCCTCGCCCCGTCAATGGTCGCCATCCTCACCACAGTTCTGGCATCCATGGCCGTGGGATCAAGGGTGTGCACCTTATGAAGCTTGGCTGCAGTGTCCATCTCCTGAAACATGTCCAGGTTGTTATTGCTGGCGCAACCGTCGGTTCCAATACCCACCGTGATGCCATGTCTTAGGAGTTCAGGGACAGGAGCAATACCTGAAGCAAGTTTCATATTGCTCTCGGGGTTGTGGACCACTTTTACGTCAAAGTCTTTCAAGAGCATCATGTCTTCTTCAGTCAGGACAACGCAGTGATCGGCGATCAGGCTCGGGCTCAAAAAACCTATGTCCGCTAAATGGGCTACCGGAGTCCGGCCATACTTCTCCTTGATCTCAGCAACCTCTCGCTCTGTTTCGGCCAGGTGGATGACCATGGGCACACCGTTTCTATCGGCAATGGCCCTGGCCTTTTGCAGCAGATCCGGGGAGCAGACGTAAGGAGAATGGGGTTCCACAGCGATAGTAATAAGGGGATCATCTCGCCACTTCTCGATCAGGTCCTCTGTGTACTTCAGGCCCTTTTCCACAGGACCGTAATTCGGAGATGGAAAGTCGTAGATCACCTCGCCCACCACAGCGCGTAAGCCGACCTCTTTTGTGGCCTGTGCTACGGCTTCTTCAAAGAGATACATGTCGCAGAAGGTGGTCGTCCCGGAGAGGATCATCTCGGAACAGGCAAGGCGGGTCCCCTGATAGACAATATCAGGCGTGAGTTTGGCCTCTGCAGGAAAGATGTAATCATTCAGCCACGTCATGAGAGGCAGATCGTCAGCGAGCCCGCGAAAACAGGTCATTGCCGCATGGGTGTGGGCGTTGACCAGGCCCGGCATGATGATTCCTTCTTGCGCATCGATCATTTTGGCGGCCTTGTACGAGGCGGTCAGAGCATCTTCTGTCCCTACCTCAACAATGCGATCCGCGGACACAGCCACGGCCCCTCTTTCAATCAATCTATCCTGAGGGTCCATGGTGAGGACCCATCCGTTTTTGATCAGTATGTCGATTGATTTCACGATGACCGAATGCTTCTTTGGGCGTTGTATTTTACGTTCCGCATTGCGCCTCACGGCTTGAGAACATCCCCGAAATCTGTCTACGCTGGCAGCTTTTCCAAGACCCCTCTGATAATGGCCTGTAGGCTGGGTGCGGTTTGCTCGGCAGCAGCGATGATATCCTCCACCCGAGCAGGCTTGAAATCATCGGGGATATTCATATTGGTAATGACTGATAATCCAAGGATGGTCATGCCCCCGTGGACCGCGGCAATCACCTCGGGTATTGTGGAGAGCCCAACAGCATCGACCCCAATAGTCTTCAGAAATCGAATTTCAGCGCCAGTCTCAAGAGAGGGACCGGCGAGCCCAACATAGACGCCTTTCTGAACACGGATATTGTTTTCAAGGGCAGCCTCTTCAGCAAGCTTTATTAGGCTCCTGTCGTATACCTGAGACATGTCAGGAAACCTAGGTCCCCACTCATCCACATTTGGTCCTATAAGCGGATTGTTGCCCGTAAGATTGATGTGATCTGTGAAAACCATAATGTCACCGACATCAAACCCGGGATTAATACCGCCTGCTGCATTGGAGACTATAAGAGTCTTTACTCCCAGTAGCTGCATGACCCTCACAGGGAGGGTAATCTGTTGCATGCTGTATCCTTCGTAGTAGTGAAACCGACCCTGCATAACGATGACGGCTTTTCCTGCCATGTTGCCGCACAAGAGTCGTCCATGATGGGTTGGGACTGTGGAGACTGCAAAATGGGGTATGTCTTTGTAGTCAATCGTTATGACCTCTTCTATACTCTCGGCACTGTCACCGAGGCCTGTGCCGATCTGCAGGCCTATTTGCGGGCGATGTGGGATCCTGGCTTTAACGAATTCGGTCGCCTCAAGGACTTTATTTTTGAAGGATTCCATGATAATATATCCTTTCTATGTCAAAATCAGAGCGTACCTTAGAACGGATAACCAATCCCCGTCAAATAGAAATTGATTGGTCGACTGAACCCGCCGGGGTTGGGCGTATGATGAATGTGACAATATTGCAGCCATCTTTTGAGGGTGAGTAAACATGGGTAGTGTGCTGACTAGAACCGGCGTTGTAAAAGCGATCCAGGGTCGCATGGCTCTCGTTATCACCAGGATGGAACCCGAGTGTGAAGGTTGCAGGGCCAAGGAGGCTTGTTTCAGCTTTGGGGGTGGCGGTGTCAATACAGAGGTCAGAGCCAGCAACACCGTTGGGGCTGAAGTAGGTGACGTTGTGACCATAAGTATGAGGAGTTCTTCACTGGTCAAGGTGTCGTTTCTGGTTTATATGCTGCCCATACTAGGCCTTATAGGGGGCATTGTTTTGGGATATTCACTGGCCAGGCTGATTCCAGTCGACGAGAATATTCTTGTGGGAATCTGTGGCTTGTTTGCCTTTTCAGGCACGTTCGCGTGGGTGAGGAAGAAAGGAAATACACTTTCTGCAAGACAGGAGTACATTCCCAAAATTACATCCAGACAGAAGGCCCGCCAGCAGCAGATACCTCCTTCAGACGTTGCCTGCCCAATACAATGATTTAGCTATGTTCTTCCGGCTTATTAGAATCAGGAGTTTCTTGTCCAAATGGGCAGGCTTTGATGCAGATGCCGCAGATCGGAGCGCCTACGTTGGGAAGTTGTGAAAACTCACCCGCGAGTTTTTCCGCACAGCGCGAAAGATAGATGGCCTTGCCTCGACTCTTGTAATTGCCTTTTGTGCCAACACCCTTGATAGCCCCTACCGGACAAGCATCACGACAGAGTGTACACTTCCCGCAGCGGTTCTTTATAGGGCCGTCTATCTGGAGCTGGGCATTGGTGAGTACAGTGACGAGACGAATACGGGGACCGTATCGGGGGTTGACCAGAAGCAGACTCTTGCCCTGCCACCCCAGTCCGGCCATGCGGCCCACGGCTTTGTGAGAAATGGCCCCGTACCAGTTTTTTTTGTCAAGTACCTGCGAGGCTGGAATGGGAAGGCTGTAAAAGCCGTCATCCTGAAGGATCCCGGCCGTACGAAAGGAAATTTCGTCCAGTATGCGATTGGCAGTCTGGTAAACTGCCGCGTAAAGAGGTGTGGGGCGATCAGAGATCTGTTCAAATACAGCTATTGGCAGTTTCACGCCAATGGAAATGGCCCTGCAAAAAGGCTCCAGCAGGGAAGGGGGATTCAGTTTGAGCTGTCTTAGAGGCTCGGCGTCCGCCACACCAACAAGGTCCGCCCCCGATGCGACGACTCGGCTTTTCAATTTGTCCGTATAGTCATCCATAAATGCTGTTGTTCTTAATATGCTCTTAGCTCATGGAGCGACGACTGTCATGTGATACAAGCCCGCTCTTGAGTGAAGTAAATATAGTAGGAACGACCTTATGTGTCAAGCGATCTAGATTTGCAACATATTGTGATTCAAGGTAATCTCGGTATATGAAAGGATGGGACTTGTGTTAAGAATGCCGAAAGACAACTTTTCCGCCTCACGTAATGGCAAGTCTGCCCAGCTATTACGCGGTCAGAAGTGAAGATAACAGAATCATATCATAACATCCTAACGGTGGGCAGAAGTATAAGTGTTGAGCTTATTGCACAAGCCACAATATCTAGTATCTCTCAACGGTTTTTTTCCGAGACCTTTGGGACGGAGTCAGGTGTCGTGTCCTGAACGATTCTTGATTGCCCACCACTCTCTGGACGCCATTGTCGAAATGAGACGCTTGGAAGAATACTTCAGTATAAAATCGCCAATACCCGTCTTTATGCTGCTAAAGCGCCTTTCATGGCGGTTTCAAGTGCCTTAAACTCCCTCTCCAGTTCTTATTGGGCTGTCTCGGTGTATAAGGCAAATAGTATTCAGCAGAACTTAGTTCTTGTTGCTGAAGGGGTTGGGCGCAACAGTACCAACCCCTTCAGCTTGACAATGTCTAACGAAGCCGCCTCAATTCCACCCTCCGGTTTTCTTGTTGGCCTTCTGCGGTGTCATTTGAAGCTATTGGTTTGGACTCCCCATATCCTTTAACCGTGTACCGGTCTGCGTCGATGCCTTGTTCCTCGATGTATTTCTCGACTGCCTGGGCGCGTTTTTCAGAAAGTCCCTGGTTGTATTCCTCGGAGCCTATACTGTCTGTGTGGCCTTCGATCACACCCTTTATCTCAGGGTTTTTCTTTAGTATGGCCACGACTTCATCGAGAAGTCGATGGGCCTCAGGTTTGATATCCCACTTGTTGAAATCGAACAGTACCACCCCTTTCAGGGCCCAGCATCCCACACTGTTGACTGTGGCTCCTTTAGGCGTATCAGGACATTCGTCAAGGTGGTCAGGAACACCGTCTCCGTCACTGTCCAGGGGGCATCCCTCTTTGTCAACTTTCACGCCCTTCGGCGTGTTCGGACACTTATCCCGGCAGTCAGGAACACCGTCTCCATCACTGTCCGTGACAACTTTTTCAATACGTTTTTCCAAAAAGACTGTTTCCACAAAACCAGCCATTCCCTCAGCAGAAGCAATATCATCGGCACTCACCGAAACCCCGCACTCACCTGCCCGGGCAACCTCCTCCATGACTTTTTTGCCTTTGCTACAGTCACCCACCAGCACGGTATGTATGCAAAGCCTCTCACCGAACAGGTCCTTTAGGTTTTCTGCAGCCACTACCGGGGCTTTGGCCATATCTTTGCCATCACTCACAATAATGAGTGCTATGTCCCCCTGGGTCGATTTGAAGTCGGCTCCGGCAGCGTCCATAGCGGCAGCCAGAGGGCTAATCCCGCTAGCGGTTTTAAGCTTTTGCAGAGCATCTTCAAGTTCTGTCTTGGAGTATGCAGTCAGGCCGTAAACCAGTCGGCTCTTCTCGCGCGAAAACCCGCCAAGGGGAAAGTCCCTAAGGGCGCCCGTAAGTTTCAGATCCGGAATCGTCTGATTCATACGGCTCACAATTTCTGTGGCATAGGTTAACTTGCGCTGGTTCTCATAACCTTCCCCCATAGACCTAGATTTATCCAGGATAACCATGAAATTGTCCACCTTTTGCATATACTGATCAGCTGGTAATACTTGGGCCTCAAAAGGGGCCTGGGGTTTTTGGGTAGCACATCCGATTAGCAAGATACTGGTAATTAGACTAAACAACCCTTTCCAAAATTTCTTTCTCATAACGTGTCCTCCTTTGTGAATATGACGTCCACCGTACAAATGGAAATACCCATTACCCGTCTGGTATTCCCCTTACCATGTCTCCATTTTTTATGCTACTACTTCCTTTTGTCGCGTCTAGTGAACTTCGAGCCTTCAAGCATGAGATTGTACATTAACCCCCTATGGCCGAAGACGAATCCAATGATGGCGTCTTTCACCGTTGGTCGTGTTGATCGAGCCCCCCAGCACCAAGTTCCACCAGGGCCACTGAGCCATCAACACCCGCTTGCCATACAGAGATCGCACGAAACTTCTTAAGGGCCTCATCTTGCATGAAGACAAGGATTATGGTCTTCTTCAGGGCCGTGGGCCGCGAGCTGAATGCCCAAGTCCAGCGATAAAGGCCGTTGTCGCCGGGATAACAAGAACAACCAGAATGATCTTGGTTGTCTCTATCCTTCCCTCCTGCTTTCACTTTTCATTGAATAGCGCTTAACTCGTCTCTTACACTATTCTCTTACATTGTATACAGTCTGATAGGCCACTTACTCCTCAGCGATAATAATGGCAATAGGGTCAATACAGTATTTGAGGAGGGAAAAGGCTGTATTTTAGTCGGTTTGTATGGCCAGGGCGCAGACAGGACGCCTATCTGTATGGAAAGGCACATGCATTCGGGTAATGAAACCCCTTTTTTGAATGAGGGAGGCGGGGCAAAGTGAGAGGTGAACGAATA
The DNA here is from genome assembly GCA_030145395.1 of Desulfobacteria bacterium. Lineage (GTDB taxonomy): Bacteria > Desulfobacterota > Desulfobacteria > Desulfobacterales. Next base: position 215 of record JAQYVR010000045.1, on the reverse strand, counting down.
AGCGGGCATACGGCAAGAACCTTAAGGTGGGACCCATATATTGTGTCTGGTCACTGAGTTTCCAGATCATAGGTTTCTTCCCATTATTGATACCTACCAACAAGCGGATTCTGTCAAAGGTTTCTAACTCAAATGATAAGTTTGGTCAAACTGGTGGGGAGATTCTGAAAAAGGAAGGCTGCTTGGCCACGAACTCAGGCTCTAACCAGCTGCTG
>JAQYVR010000284.1 GCA_030145395.1 Desulfobacteria bacterium | reverse complement strand
ATCAGCCTGAGCGTTGAACCGTCTGTTCCTTCAAAATCAACCACATCCGCTGCAAAGGATGAATCCATTTTGATGGAAAGCCCCGGGCCAAGATCCATGCCCAGGGTATCATTCGGAATGAGAACAATACTATCTGCCGGTAGGATATTTACCAGCCCTTTGCGGATGGCTTCGGCATTGGGGTAGGCAATAGCCTGGTTATCGATCTTCCAGACCTCGCTGTAAGAAGCTCCCATCTCGGTACATACAGTATCCAGATCAGCGCCTGAGCCGGTGACGACAGCGGTCACAGAGGCATCTGCATCGATCTTTTTGGCAGCATTGATCAGCTCCAGTGCCGTATCGTCGGCAATGCCACCTTTATGGCATATATATGCAAAGAGTTGAGACACTATTTCAGTCCTCCCTTTGCTTTCAGCATTTCAATCAGCTTTTCAACAATCTCTTCTGTAGCTCCTTCGAGCATCTCAGCACCCGCGCCAAGTTCAGGCACAAAATAATCTATTTTTTTTACCCTGGCTGAAGCTGCACCCACTGAATCTCCGGAAATATCAAGATCCGATGCGACCTGAATCGGAATTTCGACAGAAGACACCTTCCTGATTCCCCGAATTGTTACGTAACGAGGTTCGTTAATTCCAGTCTGAATCGACAGAACGCAAGGAAGATCGATCTCGTTCATCTCCTGATTCCCACCCTCGATTTCACGGCCTACCTTGAGCTTCTTGTCATCGATCACTTCCACGCTGTTTACAAGAGATGCATAAGGATAATCCAGCATGGCGGCAAGCATCCCGCCAACCTGGCCCGCTCCTGTGTCTGACTGGGCACCTGTCATAATCAGGTCGTAATTTCCCTTTTCCACGGCTGCCTTTAATATGGTCGCAATACCCTTTCCATCAGAGCATTCAAATGCATCGTCCATCAGAAGAAGCCCATTGTTCGCACCCATGGCCATTCCCCTTCTCAGGACCTCTTCGGATTCATCGTCACCCACAGTAACTACTGTAACGTTTCCACCGTGTTCATCCACTAATTCAATTGCTTCTTCTACGGCATAATTGTCCCACTCATTTGTCGAGCAAACAAGATCATCACGCTGAATGTCACTGCCATCAGCATTGACCTCTATTTCGCTTTCCTCGTTATCCGGAACCCTTTTAACACATACCAGAATTTCCATGTTCATCCCGTACAAACATTTATGATATCGCACCTTCAGGAAGCCCAAGGGCAGCTTCAGAATATTTCTCTAGAATAACATCATTGTTTAACGGTATTATCCTTGAAAGCAGAACCATCGGCCACAGCGTAATGATACCTGTTTCCCTGTCAGCGCTGTAACCGCCATGGGTTTGTATTGATACATCAAAAGCAGTGTATGAGGCTTCAGTTGCCGCATACTTGGCAATGCTCGCATATACTGAAATATCATCTTTATCTTCTTTGTTCTGGTATGCCGTTACAGCTCTTGTTACTGCAAGTTTGGCCAACTCAAGATCTGTTTTGGCTCTGGCAAGGGGATGCTGAACGCCCTGATATGAACCTATGGGCTCTTCAAATATTACCCTCCTCTTAGCATGCTCAACTGCTTTATCAAGAACATAGTCTCCCCATCCAATCGCTGCTGTTGCCATCATAATCATAAAGAGATCAGAGGCTTCCTGGACATACTGTCCGCCCATGTTCTCCTCGCCGATCATGTTCTCCGCAGGTATTTCTACATTTGTAAATCTAACTTCATAAACTGTATCTCCGGTGATCGTCATAAATTCCGGGTCAAGTGTTACAGTAGTACGAATGTTTATTTCTTTTGGAGTTACCTCAATACCATCCGCTTTAGGATCCAGAATAAACAGGCTGATCCCTTCTTTCTCACAATCCTTGTTTGCTGTTCTTGCCGCGATGATCAGTTTATCCGCCTCTCTTGCGCCAAAAACATAACTCTTGGTGCCATTAAGCGTGTACGTCTTCTCTTTTTTTGCGGCTGTTACATTCATTTCAAAAAGATTCATACATTCATTAAGATCCGAAGTTGAAAGGCTGCACAGTTTCCCATCAATAATTTCAGGCAAGTATTCCTTTTTCTGATTTTCAGACCCAAATTCTGTTAATAGTTCGCAGCATACGATTTGCGTCATTAACTGGTAGGAGGCCAGGGTATTTCTCGCCATATTATCCATGAAGACAGTCAGTTCTTCAGCATGAAAGCTTGTTCCACCATATTCTTCGGGCGCTATAATACCAATATAGCCGGCTTCACCTATTATTGCCCAGTATTCAGCAGGGAATTCTTCATTCTTCATGTTCTCAAGAAAGTATGAATAATCACAAGACCTGGATAATTGCTTTACAAAATCTTTAATGAATTTCTGCTCGACGCTGTATTTACTCTTATCAAACATCTATTCTCTCCTCACCTGTAACTTTTGGGCAGACCAAGCAGGTTTTCTCCTATAAAGTTCAAAACCATTTCATTGTTGATTGGCCCTAGCCTTGGAAGACGAACCATTTGCATCAATTGGCCGATATTATCTCTTCTGTTGAGGCCTTCTACACCGTAAACTTCTAATGCAATTCTGGCCGCTTCATACGCTGCTTCTGATGACACAAGCTTGGCAATGTTCGAATACAGGCCCACTACCTTGGGTTCCCCCTTCTTATCAAACTCTTCAGCAGCTTTCTTTATTGCCAGATTAGCAAGTTCCAATCTTAAACTGACTTTTGCAAGCTTATGTTTGATATTCAGGTAGCTTCCCATTGGCTGACCGGATGATCGTTTCTTCTTCGCCTGCTTCACCCCTTTTGAAAACACTACTTTGCCCATATATAAGCAAATTAGCGAAACGCCGATCCGTTCCAGATTAAGTGCTTGAAAAACACTGCTTGAAATTCCCTCTTGTTTGCCACCCTTTGATCCACTGACACCGACAAGGCATTCTCTGGACACCTTAACATTATCAAAGAATACAGAGTACTGGATATCTCCGAATGCTGCTATGTCAAGGGGAGTTTTCTTTACACCTTCTGTTCGCATATCAACGATAAAAGTTCCTATGCTTTCCCCTCCTCCTTTTGAAACAACTTTCGCAACAAGAGAGATGAAGGTTGCTGTATCAGCTTCGGAGATAAATATTTTTTGGCCATTTATTATGTAATGGTCTCCTTCTTCAACAGCAGTCGTAGATACCTTATGTGTATTTGTTCCGGCATCAGGTTCTGTAATTCCATAACACATGCTATGGCCCTGCATTATTTCAGGAAGATATTTGCTCTTTATCAAGTCCATGCCACCTTTTCCTGCAGCTATAGTTGCTAAACCCATCGCGATCAGCAAAAGCCTTCCTGGTGCATAGTTTGCCAAAGACTCAGGAATATTACTCTTATCAGCATGCTCATCAACATATGCATTGATAATGCACCTGAGACTGTCAAGCTTGAGCAGCATTCCCTTCTTATCTGTTGAAATAAACATATCCCTATGTTTCGCAAGATCACCACCCATCGCTCTTGTCATCAACTCGGTTATGAGCGTAGCAGGATATCCTTTGTCTTTTGTCTCCTGGATAATTTGTTCTTTGTTGTATTTACCCCTTAATTCTTCAATAAGATCAAAAATGATCTTTATGACTTCTTCCTGTTTTTCTGTCCTTACATCAAGTTGTATCATTTTTCCCTCCACAGTCCTCGTCATTCACGCTCATTCTCACGAAGGCGTCTTCCCGTTGGCCAGTTCTCCAGTCTGATCCGGCCCCTGATCCATGACCAAGAAACCATCTGAAGAAAACATCCATAATTTGGCGGTGGTTGTTTGCTAGGTGCGGACATCCGATATTCCCGGAGATAACGGCCTTTATTTGCTGACCTTGCTCACCTGTACCGGTATCCCGTTCATGAGGGGGTGGCCGCTCGGCCGCTCCAGGACCTGGTCGTCGCAGAGGAGATTGGAGTTCACTCCTGAGGTAGCGGCCGCAGTCTTCCAGCCGGCTTTCGGGTTATGGCCCCAGCCGTGTGGTACCACGATGACCCCTGCCATGATATTATCCGTGACCTTTACGGGCAGCTCGATCCGACCGAGCTTGTTCTTGACCCGTATCCTGTCATCCTGTGCGATCCCCAGTCGCTCTGCGTCCTTTGTATTCATCCTGGCGATGTTGCTTTTCCTGTTCTTCATCATGGACGGGCAGTTGTGAATCCAAGAGTTCTGTGACCTGCGATCCCTGAGCGTGATCATGAGCAGCTCGTTTCTGGGGCGCTTCTTTTTCTTGAGCTCATCGAACCGCGAGCGCGCCTGGTCGATAATTCCGGGCAGGGACCTGGGGTCCAGATTGGCGAGACCGTTCCTAGTCAGCACCTTTTTTCCCAGGACCAGGTTGTAGTGGGGTCCATCCACCGTGACACCATGCGGGTTTCTTCTGAGCTTGATCGGATTCACACCTTTGTAAGCGGCAAAGAGGTATGCCAGGGGTTTGGGACTGAGGGGGAGTGAACCTACCAGCTTTTGGATGGCAGCGGGCGCCTTTACGGGAAGCCTGGCGGAGATGATCAGATCCCGGAGAATCCGCCAGTCCTCTCGCGCTTCTCCCCTGGGGGGGACTACGGCTTCCACGTACTGGACGTATGGGATCGGCTGAAAGTTCCCCGAGGCCAAGTTGATCTCTTCCCGCTCCAGTGGCGTTGCGGCGGGAAGGATGTAATCAGCATGGACAGCCGTGTCGTTTTCATAGAAGTCAAGAGCCACGAAGAGTTCCAGCTCCTTCAATGCCTTTTCGAGATGCGCCCCATTGGGAACGGTGATCATGGGATTCCCGCAGACCATGAAGAGCCCGCGTACCTGTCCCTCGCCTGGGGTGAGAATCTCGTCGGCCATAACCCCGGCGGGCAGGAAGCTCGCAGTGGAAGGGTAGCCGCGTATCCGGCTGTGGGTCGTGCCGTTTCTTACTCCCATGCTCTGGAAGAGCTGGGCTGCACCCACTATTTGTTTGGAGAATATCATGTCCCCTTCCCGGTCCAGCCTGTTAGCCACCAAGTTCACGGCCTTCACCAGCCAGTCGGTATAGGTGGGCAGAGTGCCCAGGTCAGTCCCAATCCGATTGTAAAGGGCGGACCGGGAGTAACTCAAAAAGTTGTCGGTTATCTCAGCGACCTTCCGGGCCGGGATTCCCGTAATCTTTTCCGTGGCCTTGGGGGTGTAGGGTTCCACTGCCTCCTCGAGTTGTTCAATACCTTCGGCGACCCGACTCACTGCCGCTTTGTCGTATCGTGAATCCTTGAAGATCAGGTTGAGCATGGACATCAGTAAGAAAAGGTCCGTATCCGGCCTGATGAAAACGTGCTCGCCCGCGGCCCTGGCGGTCTCGGTCCGCCTGGGGTCGATCACATAGACTTTCCCCCGCTCGTCTATTTCCTTCAGGCGCTTGCCCGACCTGGGGAAGTTGATGCCGCTGCCCCCCGAGATCACCGGATTGGCGCCCAGGATTATGAGGCAGTCAGTACGTTCGACATCAGGATAGGGGATGTACATGAAAGAGCCTAACATCAGCTCTGACGCGAACAATTTATTTTGAACGTCCTGGGAGCCCGCGCTCCAGGCATTCCTAATGCCCAGGGCACTCTTGAAGGCCGTGAGGAACGGGACCGTGGCGTAGTTAAAGCCAGCGGGATTGCCCATGTAGAGGCCCAGGGCGTCCGGCCCGTATCTGTTCTGCAGCTCCCTTACCTTGGCGCCGATCTCCTCCAGGGCCTGGCCCCACGAGATAGGCTGGAGCTTGCCTGCGACCCGCTTCATGGGATGGACGATGCGGTCAGGGTCGTTGGTAATATCCACCATCGCCATCTGCTTGCCGCAGGTATGTCCCTTGCTTACCGGGTGGTTCCGGTCACCCTCTGCAGATACTGGCCGTCCGTTCTCCACTGTAACAAGGATTCCACAGTCGCCCTCGCAGAACCTGCACATCGATACCTTTTTCTGAGCCATTTTGACCTCCTATATAACAGATTACCATCGCTATCGATATCGGGATCGATACAGCTGTTCCTTAGGCGCAAAAAGGGGACAGATCTATTTTATTGTCGATCTATTTTATGGTCTGTCGTTCTCGCTATTAATGATTCGAATCAAAAATAGATCTGTCCCCTTTTTCGATTTCCTTTTTCGCTTTTTTTCGTTTCGTTCCTCTTTGGCTTTTGTTCTCAATCAGGTAATCAGTCATGTGATATGAATTTCTGAAGCCGGTTGCCAAGAAAGCGCGTGAATCCCGGCAGGGTATTCGTATACTTGTCAATTCCAAAATACTGGGCCGCCAGGTCAACAACAAGCTGGCCGTGATTCTCCGCCATAGGCCGCCAGTCCGGACGAAGCTCCAGGGCCAGGGCCTGATGTTTATTGCACGACCCGATGCACACGCCACATCCAATGCATCGCCAGGCCTCGTAGATCAGCTTTTTGTTAAGAACGTGCACGGCCCCCACCGGGCAGACGCGCGCACACTTGCCGCAGGCATTGCAGACATCTTCATCGATCTTCACCATGAACCGGCTCCGGGCAAATATAGACGGCAGGTTGAATCCGTTCAGATGGGTCAGGATGCCGCAGCAGCACCCGCAACAGTTGCAGCTCGCGCTGGGTTTGGTGATGTTATCGGTAATATGTACTAACCCGGCCGCCTCAGCCCGATCAACGGCTTCCATCATCTCTTCCCGCGACACCAGGCGGCCGAAACCATTTTTGGCGCTGAATTCCGCTATGGGGCCGAATTGCATGCACACATCCTTGGGGCGCGTGCAGGGGTTCCCAACCAACTCCTTGTGTTGGCGGCAGGAGCAGGCATGGGCCAGGGCGAACACATCATGTTCCGATATGGCCTCCCGAAACTGTTCCCGAGGCATAACGCCGCTCGTGTCAATTACGCTCTCTTCGACAGGGATCACCCGGCCCCCCTTGATGGAGCGGAGCATCGATTCTTCCAGATTTTCAGGGGTAAAGTACTGCTCGAAGAGTTCCGCGAATCGCCGTGATTTTTCATCCACTGGTGCCCGGGCCATCTGAAATTCAAAAATCCCCGGCACGATAGGAATAAAGGAGTATGTGCGTTCTTCCCCGTCCCCCAGTGTCAATATCACGCCCCGGTCCGACAGGCTGTCCAGAATCGGTCGAATCTCATCCACCGGGCGTTTCACCTTTTTGGCTATTTCCCCCGCACGGGCGGGCTTCAATCCGAAGCAGGCAACAATGCCGGCCTCTTCTTCGTTGAACAGAAGTATAAGGATTTCCATGGTTATATCGTTCATCGGCGCCTTCATGGGTCCCTTATTAAATCGTTTGGCCAGCTTACGATGGGATCGTGTATACATGACCAATTCCTCCAGAAAGGTTTTGGCTGCGACGCCTCTTCCTCTTTTCTATATCCATCTTACGTGACATCAACTATGGGAGACAACAAATCAATGGACTCTTTCAAGTAATTATCATCCAGAGATAACTCAAGTGCCTGGGAGGGGCAGCCCTCCGCGCATCGACCGCATGCTCTGCATTCTTCATTGAGCACAGCCATGTCTCCTTCCAGTGTGATACCGGCAAACATGCATGCTTCAACGCACTTCCCACACCCGGTACATGCTTCATTTACTGAAATGTCAACACCGGGCATCTTTGCAAATGCTCTTCGAAGTGTCTTTTTAAGGGGTTTTCCCACTTTAGGCACCACAGCTGCTATACAACAGCAGGGGCAGCAGCTACAAATGGTAAGCAGTTTATGTTCAGGACTTACACCAAGCCACATGGCATCAAATTTAGCCCTGGCCACAAGACTCAGCAGACCCGCTTCCCGGCAGCGGCGCATATGCTTCTTTGCCTCTTCCTTTGTGATGGATTGACACAAATCCGGGTGAATATCTTTTGCCGCTTCTCCAACGAATAGACAGGAATTATCAGTCTGATGGTAGTCTTTGCAATCATTTGAAGTGCGGCACATACAATAGTTCATACGCGCAATATGGGAAGACATATCGATAAAATGATCGATCACCTGTATAGGCGGAACGATATCTACCGGTGCATCGAGCGCTTTATTAATCGGTATGACACCGTCTTGGGGCAAAAAGAACCCCTTATCATCATCCTCCAGAAACTTCTTTTCCATCAGGCGCGTAATGGTTGAGTATTTTGTTGTCAGGCCCATCAGTTTGCGTTTATGCACTAGCGGGTAGAGTTTTTTGAAAATCTTTGCTAATCTTAGTTGTTTGTCCATAATCTTCTCCAAGTCTAACCACCGGGTTCAATTAAGTAGTATTCATTACATTCTCTCCAGTATGGTAATGGTCATCGATGCTTCCTCCAGGGTGATAATGCCTCCCCCGTTTTCCGCCAGGGCAATCTTTACCTCCTTCGGCACCTGACGTTTGCCGCCCTCCCCTCTCATCTGAGTGACCATTTCGAATATCTGGGCCAGCCCGCTGGCACCCACTGGATGCCCTCTGGAAAGCAAGCCTCCGCTGGTGTTGACCGGCATTTCTCCATCCAGGGCGGATTTACCGGCATCAATGAATTCACCTCCCGTGCCCTCGGCGGTAAAGCCAAGGGCTTCGGTTTGATGGAGCTCACCATAGGCAGTGGCATCATGCACCTCTGCAATATCAATATCCTCAGGCCCCAAACCGGCCTTCTCATAGACGATCTTTCCCAGCCTCTCTCCAATGTCCGGAAGGTCTTCAAAGTCTCGCTTGTCCGATCCGGAAGTGTGGGCTATGGCCCTAATCTTTACCGGTTTGGATCCCATCAACTTTGTCAAGTATCTTTCGGAAACGATTATAACCGCGGCAGCGCCGTCTCCAATGGGCGCGCACATGGGCCGGGTAATCGGAAAGGAGATGAGTCTGTCATTCATGACCTTTTCAAACTCTACCGGCTCCTGCCAGTGGGCCTTTGGATTAAGAGACCCATTGAAGCGGTTCTTGACAACGACCCTGGCCAGCTGTTCCTGAGTGGTGCCGTACTTTGACATGTGCCAGCGGCTCATAACACCATAGGTTTCCATGGCCTGGCTTTTCCCCAATCCGTCATCCTGCGGAACCGGAATCTGGTACTTTTGGGACAGTTCTTCTTACAGGCTGAAGGTATCGTTCAGGTCGGTGTTGTCGAATCCGCTGGTAAAGGAAGAGAAAACCAACGCCTTGTCCGGATGGGCGAGCTTCTCTACACCCAGACATAGCACAACATCAAACTCACCAGACCTGACGGCCATATAGCCGGAGTAAAGACCGGTCGAGCCCGAGGAACAAGCGTTCTCGACATTGATAATAGGGACCCCCAAAAGGCCATAGGGTCTCAAAGCGCATTGCCCTCTGATAGTGTGCTGCCCTTCAAAATGCCCCCAGGCACTGTTGGAGAAAAAGACGCATTCTATACTCTCTCTATCGAGGCCGGCGTCCTTGAACACGTCATCAAGCGCAAGAGCACATAATTCGTGATGGGTCTTGTCCAGATGTGTCGTAAACCTTGTCATGCCGATGCCAACAATATATACACCGTTCCCCATGGATAATTCCTCCTAGAATCCTATCTCGTAACTATTTAGCCGTTAGCAATCACTACCACCAGTGAACTAGTGGTATTTTCGTTTCGTTTTCTTGAAGTCATCCGTTGATCCGGGGGCGGAACCACCTGAAGTAGTCCAATATGTGCCCCTTCATGGGTTCGATCTCATCCATGGCGATAGCTTGCTTGGGGCATTTGAAGGCGCACAGGCCGCAGCCGATGCACTCATCGGTCACAGTGATGCCCA
>JAQYVR010000238.1 GCA_030145395.1 Desulfobacteria bacterium | reverse complement strand
TTTGTGGGAGACGATGTCGTGGACCTGAATGTCATGAGCCGGGTGGGCTTTGCCGTTGTCGTGGCCGATGCCTCGGAATACCTCTTTGATACAGCCCACTATATGACCCTTGCTCCCGGCGGTAGGGGGGCTGTGAGAGAGGTGGCAGAGCTGATCCTAGGGGTCCAGGGGCTGTGGAAGAAGGTCGCTCGTCCTTACTTCGAGTAAGACGCCCCAATCCCTTATGCGTAAATTTCAGAAAGCGAGGGGCCTTTTCCGAATTCTTCTTCAATCCTCAATAGTCGGTTATACTTGGCAATACGGTCTGTACGGGAGGCGGAGCCTGTCTTTATCTGCCCGGCATTCAGTCCGACAGCCAGGTCCGCGATAAATGTGTCTTCAGTTTCGCCCGAGCGATGTGAGATAATCGTTTCATATCCAGCTTCCCGTGCCATTTCCACGGTTTCCAAGGTTTCGCTCAGGGTACCGATCTGGTTCAGCTTAATCAGAATAGCGTTGGCAATGCCACGACCGATTCCTTTTGCAAATATCTTGGGATTGGTAACGAAGATGTCGTCCCCTACAATCTGTATCTTGTCTTCAAGACGTTGGGTCATGATCTCCCATCCGAGCCAGTCCTGCTCGGCCAGACCATCTTCAATAGAAAGAATAGGATAGGACTCTATGAGTTTCTCATAGTAATCGGTCATGGCCTGGGCGTCCATCCCCTTTTTCCCTTCCCCCTTCAATACATACTTCCCATTGCTGTAAAACTCATTGGCCGCAGCGTCCAGGGCAATGCCGACCTCTTGGCCAGGCTTATACCCAGCCTTTTCAATGGCTGTTATGATCAAACGGACAGCTTCCTCGTTGGAATCGAGGTTTGGGGCGAAACCACCCTCATCACCAACCGCAACGTTATGGCCCTTAGCCTTGAGGACCGCCTTTAACTGGTGAAATATTTCAACTCCCATCCTGATCGTTTCAGCAAAAGTACCGGCCCCCATGGGAACGATCATGAATTCCTGGATGTCCAGGTTATTGGCCGCATGCGCACCACCGTTGATAATGTTCATTAGGGGAACAGGGAGGACACTGGCATTTATGCCGCCAATGTAACGATACAAAGGCATCTGAAAGGCCTGGGCGGCGGCCCTGGCCGCGGCTAGAGACACCCCAAGAATAGCATTTGCCCCCAACTTGGACTTGTTGGGCGTGCCGTCAAGCTCTATGAGACGACGGTCCAAACCTGCCTGATCAGAAGCGTCTGCGCCCAAGAGCGAAGGTGCAATGACCTCCGTTACATTCTTTACGGCCTTTAACACGCCCTTGCCTCCATAACGCTTTCGACGCTTATCTCGTAACTCCAGGGCCTCCCGCTTTCCCGTGGAAGCGCCTGAGGGGACTGCTGCCCGCCCCACAGCGCCAGAGGCAACCATCAAGTCTACTTCTACGGTTGGATTTCCACGTGAATCCAGAATCTCCCTTGCGGTCACATCAATGATTTCAGTCATTACGCCTCCCCCCCGTTATTTTGTGATAGCCACCCTAGTCCCCAGGATAGGTTCCTCTCCTAAACAGCCCAGGGCGAGAATCCGATCATAGATTCTGCTGTGAACACTGTCAATCCCTAAACTCCGCGGTGCAACATGCGATAAGTCTTTTGTCCCAATCACCTTTGTAAGAAAGTTGCTGATTTTTCGCGGTTCCCTGAAGGCTGTCGGCATATCTCTTTGAGCAACAGCCTCCACCGCTTTGTTTCTTGACTTGGGTTCTAAAACTGGTTAAGACGCATCCCATGAAGGAAAATCTTGGCCTCATGGTGCAGCGGGCCATCACTTCTGCCATTGCTGCAGGGCATCTTCATTCCGTCGATGCTCTCCCATCCATCGAAGTGGACAGGCCCAAGATCGCTGCGCATGGCGACTACAGCATGAACATTGCCATGACCATGGCAGCATCTCAGAAAAAGGCCCCACGGGATATTGCAGGGATTATCATAGATCATGTT
>JAQYVR010000125.1 GCA_030145395.1 Desulfobacteria bacterium | reverse complement strand
ATCAGAAACTACCGCATGTTCAAGAAGCTCATTGAGGAATGGGTAGATCTGTCGGTGAGGACCGGGAAACTACGGAAGAAGAACTCGGACTCATGATCTCTGGCGGGTGGTTAATCTGACGGAGAACGTTGCACTGTCAAGCTGGTTAGATTCGCCAAACAAAAGGATAGATTCAACTCCTTAGCAATAACGGGCAGGACAACCTCAGTACATTCAAACGAGCTCATGTGTGTATATTCCCGCTTTCGCATCAATCGAATTTGCCAGCTCAAGAACCCGTCTATGATGGGTGAAAATTAACACCTGGGTACGGGCTGCCAGTTCCGCAAGAACCTCAAGGCAGACCTTTGTACGATTGTCGTCAAAGCCAATGAGAATGTCGTCCACAACAAAGGGCATAGGCTCACCCTTGCTCAGATGTTGTTCGAGCGTGGCGAGACGTAGCGCGAGATAGAGCTGATCTCGCGACCCGTCGCTCATCCCGTCGACAGCAACCTCGTCATCATTTGGGCGAACACCGAGCAGAACTGGTTTGCCACCATCATCCAGCTCATCGCGGAGACTTGCATAAGAACCCAAGGTGAGCTTTGAAAAGAGTTCGCCGGCCCTGGCCAATACCGGAGCCTGGTTCTTCTTTCGGTAGTCCTCTATCCGCTGCTCAAGGATAAGAGCAGCTATTTGCAGGCGGAGGTACTGCTCGGCACTCGAAACCATGGTGGCAATGTGTTCTTCTGCCTCCTCAGAGGCGTTTGCTGCTGTAGCACTGCCGTCTTTTGTTTTGATTTCGTTTTGAAGCGTTTGTCGCTGGTCACGCAAGCTGTCACGATTCGCCTGCAGTTCCTTCAGCTCCAAAGAAATTATTTCATACTCACTCTCGAATGCATCGATTTCCGACTCGTCAGCCTCTTTCTCCAATTCTTTAATGCTAAGGCCATCCCCGTTGCGGTTGAGTTCTTGCTCGTGCATATCGAGCTTCTTTTGAAGTTCTCGTTTATTGCGTGACCTTTCGGCCGCCGCTATCAGATCTTCATTGGTATCAACACCAGCTTGTTCCCTCAATGAGGCAAGCTGGTCTTTTGCAGCCCGAATCGTAATGTCAGCGTCTTCGATTTCTCCCTTTATATCTTTGCTTTGGGTCCCAATTGTTTTCAGGCTTGCCCGAGCTACACGTGCATTGTTCAAATCCCGATTTAGCTGCGCGGCAATCGTAACCGCCTCTTGGCCTTCCCTTTTGAATCCTATGCTATCAGCGAATTCGAATACCTTTTTATCGAATTTTTCCTCGACCTGATCCATCCCGAATATTCGCTTGCGCAGCTCTTCTGACTTGTCGAATTTGTCAAAAAAAGACACGAGCTGGTCGAATGTCTCGGTGGCGTGCTCGGGGTGAACATCCGGTTTTAGACCCAACCCTTCGATGGCTTGACCCCACTCTTGTACCCAATTTGATTGATCATTCTGGATTGATTTGATCTCAGCGCGTGTTCTTTTTAAGCGGATTTCAGAGTCACTCAGTGACTGTTCAAGCTGACGTTTTCGCTCGCGAACGCCTGCCTCTTGGTCGATTCGTTGTTCACATAACGAAATCATGGCCTCAAGGGTCATTTCTTGCTGGTCTATCAGTTCATCGAACTCTGTTATCTGAATGGAAACGGTTTCCTTCAGCCGCTTCCATTTTTTGGCGAGCTTTTGCTCATCACCGGCGACTGCATTTGCGGACTGAACCCTTGCTACAAGTTTCTCCACCCTGAGAAGCCATTGCTTCATTTCTCGCGGAGTTCCTGCATCAATCCCCAGTGGCTCCCATATAGCGCTCCATCTCTCTCGATGGGTATTTTGGGTCTCATTCACCTTTTTGATTTCTTCAGCAATATCTTCCAAACGTGATTTCAGGTTTTCTATCTTTGCCTCAAGGTCCGCTCTCTTCACCACTTGGTCGGCTGCCAACCGAAGACGATCCGATACGTGATCAACGTTATCAACTTTTTGCTCATAGAGGGTCGGGAGATCTGATCCAGACGCAAATTCAAGAACGTCCTTTTCGACATCGATCTTCTCGATGTATTTGCGCTTTATTAGGCTCCACCCTGTATTCCGTATAGTTCGTGATTTCTCTAGCTCAGAAATCGTTGGCACATCGCTAGTCAATAAGAGCACCTTCAACTCCTGCTCAATCTGTTTCTTCTCCTCTTTGATCTCCTGCTGTTTGCGTCCATTATCCCTCATTTTCTCAGACAGCTCATCGTTTGCTTTTTCAAACGTGTCCAACGTCTCAGACACGGGCATGGCCACCTTCAATAGCGATTCGAGTGTCCCTGTAAACCTTCCGAGCCTAGCAAGCTCATCTTCGCATACTGCGTTTTCCTCGGAGGCCCGTTTCTGTACATCGGCCAAACGTTGCTCTACATCACCTGCCTTGCGAGCAGCGGCAATCGCGGCTTTTAGTTCACTCAAATCCAGGTCTGATTGCGGTTGTTCGCCAAACTCGTTTCTAAACGAAACCTGCTCGCCCTTCCGCTGACGAATACTGATGGAGATGTTGAAGGAAAGTCAGTCGCAGGAATTCCATATTCTACGCACATATGTTGAATTTCTGGAAGCTGATCTGACTTCGAATGCGATCCCCCCTGATTTCGTAGGCATGTACTAAACATTGCTGCGTGAACTATGGAAAACCTGAAAACTCAACATATATGCGTCTTATCTTTATTCCCCGCCAGTCTGGCGAGACTGAAGGATTTGAAGTGATATGTATCCCAAGGGGCAAGTTCGCAGTCCAAGCAGACTGTTCTGAGCGCATAAACTCTATTAAGACACATTTCTCTATTTTTGATTGACATTATTGGGGGAGAATGTGTTATACTCAATACACATTTGATCCTTTAGAAAGAATCCTGTTGGCTTAACGGAGGACACCTGTTATGGATGAACGGTTGAAAAAAAAGCCTTCGATTTGAAATCCTTCAGAAGGTGGAGATTGATCCAGATCCTTGCCATTCTCCCCCTTTCTATGACCGTGGTTCTTATGATCTATTTTGGGGAGGCTCCTGTTTTATCTATTGTCGCCTTCTTCCTCGTCTTGGTTATTGGAGTTCTAATGCCCCAAATCAGTGGGGATTCGATTCTGTCGCACATTGTCCTCAGAGACGAATTAAGAAAAG
>JAQYVR010000101.1 GCA_030145395.1 Desulfobacteria bacterium | reverse complement strand
CCTGTCCCTGGCGAATTCCTCATTGCCGCTGCCAGAGTACTCCGCAGTCCAAGGCGCTATCAAACGGTTACCGGACGCAATCGACAGGAATTCCGCCGCCGCGCCGTCGGGTGATGGCCGAAAGAGTGAGAAACCAGCTGGGGATTGTATGGTCGTATGGTTGGACGATATTTTCCGCAGAAATGTTACGGTGTGCGCCTGGCACTAAGGGATCATCCCACCATGAACCAGCTTACCAACAGAAGAAACGCTGCCGGAAAGGCACCGCGAGCCCAGTGATCAATGGTTCGAGCGTGGGATTCGTGGCGGTGTGCGAACAGAAACCCTGTCGCGCTCACCGCGATTAACGCCAGCAAAACCAAGAGGGTACTCCCGACGGTGAAATAGTCCATTCGCGTCATGTACGGGAGCCGGGGCAGGAGACTGGCCAGGACAAAGCGTTGAGCGATCAGGGTGAGAACGGAACTCGACGCCACCGCGAGCCGAACGCCAACGTGCTCTCTTCCGACCCAGAAGGCCGCCCACGACATAATGACGACGACCACCAATGGTAACACCATCTGCCAGAGATAATAGCCAATGTAACGTTGGGCCTCAAACCGAAACGCAAATGCCGCAGCATTGATCTCATCGACTGGTTTGTAGGGATCAGCTCGTGTCTCGTAGGTTAAAATTTCCCAGTCTGGCAACGACAACTCTTTAGCCATGGAGCCGCCGCGGATATTTCTGAGGCGGTCTGGCTCAAACGTCAATTCGTCTGCATTGTGCCCAACCGCCAGAAATTGAACGTTGAAGCTATGTGTATCCCTGGGGAAATCAACCAGCTTCAACCGCTGAGAAAGAATTCCCGTGTAGCGTTGGTGATACAACACCGTGCCGTCTGGGTGAACCTGAACGACGTCAGGCAGCCCTTTTTTGACACGCGTCTTCTGATTCACGAGTAGAATCCGAGGATTCCACATTTTCTCTAGAGGGATCTCGCGTACCGCCCCTTCAGGATTCGCCAGCCGTGGATCGTTCCAGCGAAGGCGCAGAAATACATTGACGGTAAAGCTTTGACCAGCGGCGTTGATCTCACTGATGTCCGCGACGAACACCGTAAAGTATACGGTGGTCGGGCCTTTTAAGCCCTCCGGGGGTGTGGTCTGGAACTCCACCTGTTCTACCTTCTCGGCAACTGTCTCGACGGGTTTTTCTGGAACTTCACTTTTACCGGGCTCCGCACTGAAAAGAGGAGCAGGAAAGCCACAAATACAGCCTAAGATCCAGGCGAGGAAAACCCTTTTCCAAAAAAGAATGGCTGTTCCGCCCCTGCTTCTCTGAGTTTCCGCGTTCATGTCACAGTTCTTTCCAATTGGAACCCGGAACTTTCAATGGTGATCTTAATGGGACAAGCATGTTCCTTCCCCTTCACCCTTTACATGCAGATCTCTCTTCTCCGTCATACCAAAGACTTAGGACAAGCCATGGTTTGAAGGGGGTACGTCACTTGCGAGCTGAGTAGTAGGGCTTCATTACGATGAGCTTTCTAAGATTCGACCTCCCGACTAACCTCCCCCATTTTTTCCCTATCTTCCACTTGGCACCACGTTTGAATAATATGTTCGTCCATAAATCTGTTTCTTGCCCATCGTCGTGTCACCCTTCTGGGACCCTAGGAGACCACACCGCAGGTCTGTTCCTTAACTTCGTGCTGGCCTAGATTTTGTGTCAGTTATGACAGCCCTGTGAATAAAACCAAACCCGGCTTTTAATGATGTTCCAACACTTTCACATTTTCCAAGAGCTCATTCCATCCATAGGTGAACTGGATCCGCAGCATATCGGCATCCATCTCATCATTATCAATGAAGTTGGAGTGATAGGAAAACCGGAGACTTGCATTATCATTGATGCCGTAATCGACCGTGAAGCCCAGGGTTTTCAGGTCCAACTTCTCCCCCGCATCATCGCCGTTAATCTCGGATTTAAAGCCCTTCCGCCACGTAAAGTCGAGGGAGGCGAAGAAGGTCCGCGTGAGGTCATGGGTGAGGTGGGCCTCAAGTTGGTAGAGGGGATCATTTTTCAGCTCCTCGCCCAGATAATTGTCGTTTTTGTCATAGAGCCACACGGACGGCGTCACCTCCAAGGAGGTTCGATACAGTGGGGCGTAGGAGCCAAAATAGGCCACGACTGGTAAGGCGATGCGACCATACCAGCGGTTCTGGCCAATATTGATGGCTTTGTCGTTCTTATACTGGCCGATGGGAATCGTGAGGAGGGTCGCGACATCAACCGTCAGGCTCGGTTCATAATTGGCCATATCATAAAAGTTGTCTATCGATGGCGCCCCTAACAGATTGACCACGAGCCCCACATTGGGGTCTCCAAAGCCATTCGCTGTCTGCCGAAATCGCGTCGAGGACTTGGGGTTGAAGGGATCGCCGTCAAATTCCGCATTGATATCCCCGCCATAAATGGCCCCCGTAATCATGGCTGATTGCCCCAACAAACTGAATTGCCGCCCATAGGTCAGCACAAACAGATCCAAATCGGTCTCAGAGTTGGGATAAATGCCGACGCTGGGGTCAAAGACCTGGGAGCCCGTGGAATCGACATTGAACTTGAGATACTGGAAGCTGACGACGTTGGTGTCCGCCATGGTTTTCCAATACGCGCGCGCGCCATCGTCTAGGGCCTGAGCCGTTCTGTCGAAGGAGATGAGAAGACACCAAACGGTGATACCTACCAGGATGCCAAGAGAACGAGGTGTGAGAACCATCACTGCCCCCCTCCTTGTTTTTCGAAAGCCTTCCGGATCAGCTCCTCGGCAGCATAGGTAGGAGGAAAGTTATCATGGGATGGATATGGATCGGGCAGGCCCTTTCTGGACATGATCTCCAGCATATTCCATTGTGACACGATGACGTTGCTTTGTTCGACATATTCCTCCCAATGGGCCATGAGTTCCTTTCTCTTTTTTGGATCTTGGTCGGAGAGATTGTGCTGTTCTGCGGGGTCCTTCGCCAGGTTGTAGAGCTTCCAGTCCGTGGCTTCCTGACGATGCTGCTGCCCAAAGGGCTGAGGCAGCCAGCTAATCTTCCAGTCTCCCTTTCTGATCGCGCGGCCACCGAACAATTCCCAGCCGAGCCAGTCCTCCGGCTCGCGTGGCGATACCTCCTTCCCTTTGAGCATCGAGACCCAGGACTTCCCCTGTATTGGGGCCACGGTCCTCCCCTTGTAGGTCTTCGGATGCGTGAGGCCAGCCAGTTCTAAAAAGGTCGGGGCAAGGTCCATCACGTGGAGGATGGCCTTTGTGTTGATCGTGCCGTCACCCTTGACGCCTGGACCACTGACGATGAGCGGCGCCCGTATGCCGCCTTCGGTCACATGAGCCTTAAACAGCCGGAAAGGGGTGGACGACGTCTGCGCCCAAGCCGGACCCACCTCGGCAAAGGTTCCTCTGTGCCCGATCCGATTGAAATGCGACTCGGCAAAGTTTCGGGCCGCATGAAGGTACCCTTGGGTGCCCGGTCGTCCCGCGAGGATCTGCACCTCATCATTCCCTTCGGCGCCGTTGTCCGAGATAAACACAATCAGGGTATTGTCATACTCCCCGATCTTCTTGAGGTACGCCAACAGTCGGCCGATCTCCATATCCATATACTCTGTCATGGACCGATACAGGCCAAACTTCCTTCCCGAGAGCGTCAGCACCGCTGGCATCAACTGGGTCGAGCGAGGCAGGAACCAGAGGCGTTGGGCCTGCTCGACGCCCTCGGCGACAATCCCTAGCTCTTTCATCCGTCTGAAGCGGGCATGACGGACGGTATCCCAGCCCATGTCGTAGGTGTTTTTGTAGCGGCGCAGCCAGTCCTTCGGCACTTGCAGCGGTCCGTGAGGAGCGGTATAGCTCAGGAAGCCAAAGAAGGGTTGGCCGTCCTTCCGTCCCTCGTCAATGAACTGGATCATCTTGTCCGTGTAGTTTTTCGTGGAGTAAAAGTCCCTGGGAAGTTCCTCAATGAATTGGCCGTCCTCCGTATAGGGGGCTTTGGCCCGCTGCCATTCATTCGACCATCCATCGCTAAAGTGATCAGCAGCACCGGGGAGCAGGGCGAAGTCGCGTTCAAAGCCGCGGGCTCGGGGAATCTGGTCAGGCAAATACCCCAGATGCCACTTGCCAGCCAGGTAGGTGTGGTAACCGCCATCACGCAGCAGCGAGGCCACGGTGACCACTTGGTGGTTCATCCAGCCTTCATAGCCTGGTTTGCCTTGCGCGTCGGGTGGGATGAAATTTTCAAAAGATCCCAGCCCGGCCACATGATGGTCGGTGCCCGTCAGCAGCATGGCACGTGTGGTCGCACAGGCCGGGCTGACATAAAAGTCTGTGTAGCGGACCCCGTCTGCAGCCAGTTGGTCGATAACCGGGGTCTTGAACTCTCCCCCATAACTGCCCAGGTCTGAGTACCCTAGGTCATCGGCCACAATAAGAAGAATGTTGGGCCGCGTATCTTTGGCCTGAGCCCAACCGAACAAAAGGATCAACATACTAAATACCATGCAGAAGCGAACAAGCAGTTTCCCCATAAGATTTCCTCCTGTTACCTACTGATATGGATATAGGGTTTTGTCAACTTAAGTCGAATTGGGCTGATTTTCTACCTCGGGCCAGTAACTTGAATGCTGAACAATCAATGAGTGCTGAATTCGTGTATTGTCTGATTTTTGGTCAAATTCACTTAACTTGACAATACCAAAAAAAGGAAAGCGTCCTCTTTCTTCCTCGATTTTCTTATTGTCCCTTCGATTCTAAGGAGAGGTATAGGGAAGATTGAAGTTTCGAAAACGTTCAGAGTTCGAGATTTCAGAGTTCGAGGATATCCGACAGATGTAGGGTTACGCTGCGCTAACCCGACCTACATGACTACTTGACTCGGTTTCACGAAAAGCCTCTATTCAGATATTGGAGATGGCAAATCCATATCGGTTTCTCTCCACCTGAAAAAGAAAAAAGCTGTATAGTCAATTAGATTAACCGTTCCTATTTGCGGATCGGTTGAGCGAATAAAACGACCGGAGTCTATCTCGAAGATATCAAGGTAAAAGCGGGTATAGCCCTGGTGCAAAACACGTTTCCAAAGGGCCAATTCCGGGGTGGCTATGGGCAATAAAACTGAATTAGTCGCTGGCATGCCCAACATCCTGATTCTTTCAGTGCTACCCAAAGATTCAATAATCAGGCGTGCGCGGTAGGTTGCATCTTTCTCCTCTTTCCGAATGATAAGCCCCTGTTGGCCTAGCCGACCGGCCACGACATTTTTCATATGCCGATGAATGACATCTCCATGTAAACTCTGATCAACCCTCAGCCCTGACATTTCCAGCGTAATTGGAGTTCCGTGGGGAATTCCCACATCCAAATCCTTTAGCCCTCTCTGGATCGCTTCACTGTATAATACTTGCTGGGTGGGCGTTAGAGGATCCGTCGGTTCCACCACCGGTAGGGTACAGGCGGAAGATAGACAAAGGGTTAGACCACAAATCACCATCAACACTAACGTCTTTACGGTGGGCATCTTCCCATCTTCCAATCTTTGCTAAACCTAGAACAGTTTTGTTCCTGGCTTGACGGGGCAATGTAACATAGGCAACTCCAAGATTTCATAAACTCAGCTATTGTGAGGCAAATTCAATTGGAATGGGTGGGAGGTCCTTCTCTTGAACTTTTTTGGTTCATTAATATAATAAGGGGACCGATATTCCCACCGGATAAAAAGCTCCAAAGTTGCAAAACCGATCATTTTTGCAACGGGTTTTCAACTACAATGAAAGCAACGGGTTCGATGTTGCAAAATTTTGTTGCAGAACTATCTGATGAAAATTCAGTTCTGGGCGTTGGCTATAGATCGGTTGCTAAGCATACATTTTCGCACCAATACGCGTAGAACATCTTATACGAGGTCGCACCCCCCTCCCCGCTCACGCACACAACAGACCCATTTGTAAAGTAGCTAAGAACTGTGTGAAGTATTGGGTTCTTTAATTCCCGCTTTTTGCCAAAGCAAAAATAGAAGCAGGGTTACAAGAGTAAGGTGAAAATGTTTCCGCATATGGCATCGTGTTACATAGTTTCTTGATCTGGTTGAATGAATACTATACTGGCCGATAGTGCCCTTTTTAACCCGCCCGCTAGCCGTAGCCTAAATCAAACTTCTGGCTGTTCTGCCATTTCTAAAGCGTCGTCGATAGTGGTTTTGATAGCGCGGAAGATGATGCCATGAACAAAGTTGTCGATTTGACGGGCGGGTTTGCGTTAGTACTTGCAGCGGCTAAAGCCTACTTGGAACACGGTATCGATTTAAACATCGTGGCGGATCGCTTCTGATCAAACGTCCGCTTTTGGCCGAATACAGACATATCGGTTACCGACCCAAAGCGGCCATTAATGCGTACAACATAAATAGTAATTAAAGTGTGGTGGCGCATTAATAAATTGCCAATTGGGGTAGGTAATATTCGTTTATCGTCAAGTATAATCAGAA
>JAQYVR010000077.1 GCA_030145395.1 Desulfobacteria bacterium | reverse complement strand
GGACTTGCTTACTAAATCCTGAGAACTCGGCCTAACGGCCTCAAACAGCTCAGGATTTGCCCACTTGCGTGGGCCGCTCGCTTCGCCCGGAAGGGTACCCCAAAAGGTTCAAAATTGTCGTTTCAAGGGGTTATGCAAAGCGCTCATTGCTATGTCGTCTGATCAGCTTCAAGCAGCTCCTTCAGCCGATCTCCCTCAATACATCAAACCTCCTTCACAGCACGGTGAATCGATTTATACCACAACAAGAGACCGGACGGAAAGTTCTTGTTGTTTAAGCGTTCCTTTGACCCAACATTGACAAAATATGCGACTGAATGATACGTTTTTTGCCGAAATGTTTACACTAAAGGTATCCGACATAGGCAAGAATTACGGAGAAACACTTCTATTCAAAAACATTTCCTTTGAGGTGAAGCGGGGAGACGTCTTGGCTATTACGGGATGGAACGGTTCGGGCAAGAGTACCCTCCTTCGCATTATTGCCGGCCTCGTCAAGCCGTCTCGTGGTCAGGTTGACATGTTTCTTAATGGTGAACCCGTGTTAAGAGAATCGAGGCGGCGCTTCCTCGGGATGGTGGCGCCAGCCCTGTCTCTGTATGATGAGCTGACAGGCCTTGAGAATATGGAGTTTTTCTCAAAGGTTAGAGGTCTGTCCGGCGATCGCAAGGATTGTCTCGACATCATTGATAATGTGGGACTGACCGGGCATGCGACAAAAGCATGCGGGGATTACTCTTCCGGGATGAAGCAGCGGTTGAAGCTTGCTCAGGCATTGCTTCACAAACCCCCCTTGCTATTGTTGGACGAACCAGGGTCCAATCTTGACAGCAAGGGTATTGAGGTAGTGGAAGAGATTATTTCAAAGCAGAGGCAATCCGGAGTGACCATGATTGCATCAAACGAAAAGCGAGAGGCGGACTACGCTGACAGAATCATCAACCTATCTGAATGAGGCGATCGCTATTTGGTTTCGTGACCTGCGCAGCGAATTCAGGACACGCTATGCCCTGAATGCCATCCTGATGTTTGCCGTCACAACCCTCATAGCCGTTAGCTTTTCCATCGGGTCTTTCCGCATAGAAGAGGCTGAACGGCCGTTCTTGTATTCGGTGCTCTTATGGATCATTCTGACCTTTTCGGCTTTATCCGGTCTTTCCCGCTCATTTGTGAAGGAAGAAGAGGCCGGCACGATTGATGTACTGAAGCTTTCTGCCCGTCCACAGGCTGTGTTCTTAGGAAAGCTGCTCTTTAATCTCACCCTTCTGGGGGCTCTTGGGCTCGTCATCGTGCCGTCGTTTATTCTTTTTATGGGGTACCAGATAAACCTTCCCGGTTTTTTTGTTGCCGTGGTAATCAGCGGAGGACTTGGCCTGGGGGCAGGCACAACGATCATCGCCGCGATCATATCCCGGGCCAGCGCCCGAGGGGCATTATTCTCTGTTCTGTCTCTTCCCCTGCTCTTCCCCCTTATGATTACGTGTATGAAGGGATGCGAAAGGGCTGCAATCGGTATTAATAGCGCCGGCTGGCCCGAGGTCAGAATTGCAGTTGCGTATGTGGTAATAATGATTATATTATCCCTGTTTCTGTTTCCTCTGGTTTGGGAAGAATAGGATCTGGTTATGTGGCGTCCCAACCACGAGGTTCAACAAACAACGAATCAGCTTCTGTTCTGAATCCTTCAACTCATGGATTTGGAATTGCGTGCAATCTCAGCTTGTTGTGCAGATTGTGCGATGAGTGTTTAGGTGACTATGATTTACAAAACCCTGCTGGCTATCTGGATGGCTGTGATAATCGTAGCTTCCTTTTTGTTTACAGAGGCGGCTACCGGGTTTCCGGGAGAGACGTCCCGCATACTCTTTTTTCACGTACCCCAGGCTTGGGTGGCGACGCTCTCATTCCTGATATCGATGATAGGGAGCGCTGTATATCTGGCTAAACGAACGGTGAAGGCCGACTATGTGGCGCTATCGGCCGCGGAGCTGGGATTCCTGTTCTGTGTCCTTGCCACGGTGACCGGTTCTATATTCGCCAAGGTCACATGGGGGTCATTTTGGAATTGGGATCCTCGGGAGACCTCGATCGTCATATTGCTCATGATCTATGGAGCCTATTTCGCCCTTCGTTCGGCGGTCAGTGACCCCGAGAGAAGCCGGGTATTCGCTGGGGTTTATTCGATCCTAGCCTTTGTCACAGTGCCATTTTTGGTTTTTGTCGTGCCCCGGATCACAACCTCCCTCCACCCCGAAAACACCATGAATCCCGCCAATCCGGGCATGGACCCCAAGACGCTGAAGGTTTTCTTGGGTTCTTTGCTGGCATACACCGCGTTGTACGTCTGGATGCTCCGATTAAGGATCAGGATATTGAGGCTGGAAGGCTTAAGGGTGCGGGATCTGTTTCGCGAATCGGACAACAAATGACGGACAGCACCGGACTCGTCATTGGGTTTTGAAACACCCTTTAATAATCAAATAATGAAAGGTGACAATCGATGAAAGAAGGTCTTGGTTTTGTCATGGGCGTTAATCTCATCATATGGTGTGGCATCGCCTTTTACCTGTTTGTATTGGATCGAAGAGTCAAGAGACTGGAAGCATCTGCCGAGGATCAGGGAAAAGACTGACAGATGCCCGGACTGAAATGCTACGGCCAGGGCATTCCTTGTCCAGACTGGTCCCGAAATATCGGGATTCATGGGGACTTCAAGGAGCTTCAAGGTTCAGAGGAATCGACCTGATTGCCAAGTAGAGACATATGAAAAAGATGCCAAAGAAATCTCATATCATTGCAGCTGTTATTGTGGTCCTGGCCTTGATCATGGCCATGTATTCGTTTAAATCGACCCTGACGACCTATGTGAGTGTGAGCGAGGCCAAGGTGAGCCGTCGACCGGTCCAGGTGGCCGGGATTGTCGTTGAGGGGAGTAAGCGGTATGATCTTCAGAACAACATGTTAGTGTTCACTTTACGGGAAGATAGTGGCGATGAGATGGCAGTTGAATATGACGGGCACAAACCCGCCAATTTTGATGATGTTACCAAGGTTGTCTCAACAGGCAAATACAACGAAAAGAGGCGGGTGTTCGTAGCCAGAGAACTTCTGGTCAAGTGCCCGACCAAATACGAAGAGAGGGTTAAAGGCGAATGAACAATGTCGGCGAAGTGATTATGTGGTTGGGACTGATTACTGTGGGCATATCATCGGTATGCTATCTCGTGCTGTGTTTTAGAGAGGAGAACGTTCTAGCTCGATATGCTGCCCGTTTGAGTTTTTTCGGCTTTGCCGCTTCTGTGACAGTTGCCTCAGTCTTTCTGATGCACTTCATCTTAAACCACGAGTTTCTTTACGGCTATGTGGCCCAATACTCTTCCCGTGACCTGTCCATGGAATATCTGATCAGTTCCTTCTGGGCAGGCCAGGAAGGGAGCTTCCTGCTGTGGGTATTGATCGGAGCGTGGCTTGGTATCCTGGTTATGTTCAAGGCCAGGGACGCGGAGCCTCAGGTCATGCTAATCTACAACCTGAACAACATCTTCCTGATGATCCTCTTGATTAAGCAGAGCCCTTTCAGAATGCTCCCGATTGCGCCGCCTGACGGCCAGGGATTGAATATGCTCTTGCAGGACCCCTGGATGGTTATCCACCCTCCGGTGGTTTTTCTGGGCTATGCGGCTTATACTATACCCTTTGCCTTTTCGGTTGCAGCCCTATGGCGCAGAAATTATGACGGGTGGATACGACCCGCTCTGCCGTGGACCGTTTTTGCCTTCGTTAGCCTGGGCGCGGGTATCATCATCGGCGGATATTGGTCCTACAAGGTTTTGGGCTGGGGGGGGTACTGGGGTTGGGATCCAGTTGAAAATGCCTCTTTACTGCCATGGCTTGCAGGCATGGCCCTGATGCACGGTATGGTTTTGCAGCAGACGCGCAAGAAATTGCGAAAAACGAATTTCGTGTTGGCGGCACTTTCGTTTTTGCTTGTCATTTACTGTACGTTTCTTACCAGATCAGGCATTCTGGCTGATTTTTCTGTTCATTCTTTTGTAGACCTCGGCATCACCGGCTGGCTTGTCATCTTTATGTCCGCATTCATAGCTATCTCCCTGGGGTTTTTCATAGCGAGGGCAAGGGAGATTCCCGTGTCCAAGAAGGGAGAAGGCATGAGCTATTTTTCCAGGGAGTTTGGCCTTATTGCCGCCATACTCATCCTTTGCCTCTCCACGGTTCTTGTAGGTCTGGGCACGTCTGCGCCTCTTATAACCAGGGTGCTTGAAAAGGCGTCAAAAGTGTCAACTGAGTTTTACACAAACACAAATTTACCCATAGCGCTTATCATGTTGTTGCTTCTCAGCTTCGTTCCCCTGCTGGTCTGGGGAAAGAATAGCTTTGCCAGGCTTGCCCCTAAACTGATCTGGGCCTTAATTGGGGTCGTGGTTGCGGGGGGCATCACGCTGTTGAATGGCTATCCTGATATGGGCGCGCCGCTCCTTTCACTGGGGGTGCTGCTCCTTGCGCTGCTGGCTGGGGGCGCAACAGGTATAAATCTTTTTCTAGCAATAAAGCTTATCAGAAAGAGGATCACCATTTCGGGTGCTGCTATCGCGCATTTGGGGGTGGGCCTGATGTTTCTCGGTATTGTTTCATCATCTGCCTATGATCGGTCTGAAAGGGTGTTGTTGCCACAAGGGGATTTTAAGAGTGCCCTGGGCTATGACTTCAAATTCAAAGGGCCGGAATTTTCAAAAGAAGGGAAAGGGGTAAAGCTGCATATACCGTTGGACGTCAAGAGCGCAAAGAGTCAATTCATTGCCCAGCCGGATATCTTTTCTGAGCGAGGGCGAGATGGCCAGATCAAGCGTTTCTCTCATCCCGACATCCGGAGGGGACTCATTGCAGATCTATATATATCACCGGCGGATTTCATCCCCGGAGAAAAACATGGCCACTCAGAAAATCATCTGAATCTGGAAAAGGGAAAGAAGGCCCAGCTTCATGATTACGAATTCACGTTTACGGACTTTGACGTTTCAGGCGCAATGGGCAAGAAGGACGCTCACGAGATGAGCGTAGGTACCAAGATTGAGGTTTCATACAAGGGTGCAGAACCCGTCACAGTGAAACCGACCCTAATGGTGGGCCAACTAAAAAGCCCTTCAAGTCGGGTCAAGCTTCCCGGACCCCAAGAGGCTTATCTGACGCTCGAAAGCGTGCAAGCGGCTGCCAAAACCGTTGTCCTTGTGTACGAGGGACCGGAGTCTGCTGCAGAAGAAAAGCCTGAAGAAGAAGTCCCTTCCGTCATTGCAGAAGTCAGTATCAAGCCAGGCATGACCGTTCTCTGGTTGGGGGCCTTCCTGATTCTTCTAGGTGGCTGCATCGCAATTCCACGCCGGTGGAAGACATGAGATGGCCACGGCACACGCCAGCCGGAGTGTGCCAGCGTCTTTCATTTGAACGCCCTTAGACAAACGCAAGAATCTTCTCCAAGACCCCACAATATTCTTCGCAAAACAATATTTGCAATCATCAACGACTTAGGAGCAAACGGAAGATAATCTTAACATTCGCTATAGAGGTATCTGCGATGGTGGGAGTGTCTGTCTGTGATGTCTTACTTGACAGCCTCGGATCAAGGCCTGGCGGAGTCGGAAGGGAACTTCAGGTAGACTGTCGGGATATAATAGGCCAGCCGGTCCGGGCCACGGACCGGCTGGCTTGAGATTACTGGGATAGATCGTGGGCAATGCCGTGGCATTCCCCGCATTTTGTTACGTCCACCACCATCTTCGGGTGAGGTTCTCCGTGACATCGACTACATGGAGGGATCTCTTTGTGGGCGGGATGACAGTCAGCACACTTTACTTGGGTATGTTTTGTCAGCCTGTTCCGTAAGAGATTATTCACATCGTCGTGGCAGCCCGCGCAGATCGGCGAAGCCGTGTCCTTAGGATACGAAATATTGGTCGGCTTGTGCACAGGGTGGCAGGCCATACAGTCTTGTACAGAAAGCTGGACCGCCGGGCTGTGAGATTCGTGGCATGCGTCGCACGAAGGGATGAATCCGTGCTTTTCGGCGTGGCAGTCTGTACAGGCCACATCCGTTGTGTGCTTGCTCGGGTAATTCTTTATCTCATTTCCCTCTTTGGCATGACACTGGGCGCACGAGGCCTCAGCAGGCATGGGCATCATTAGAGGCTTATGGGGGTTCGCATGGCAGTTCAGGCACGGGGTCAGGTCTTTGGCTTCACCGTGAAATGCCCCCCCGCTGGCACTTAGGTGACAGGCGGAACACTTTGGCATGATCTGGTCAAAATTTTGCTTGCGTGGACTGTACACGTGGTATTCGGTATGACAGCGCACACAGTCGATCTGGTGTTTTCCCCCGTCGGCCTTGATTGCTTCAAAGACAGAGAAATGGCACTGCGCGCACTCGGCTGTTGTCAACGGTTTTATCTCCTTATCATACGGAGTCTCTGCCAGAGCCGCCTTCGGTTGAAGTGCACACACGAGAACGACAACCAAGCAAATCATACCGACCACACTGACGACGGAAGTACACTTTCTCGAAATCATCTTCTAATCACCTCTGCATTAATTAAGCCGTCTGATTAGTTTCATCAGACGGCTTAAAGATTCGGGTACAAGACTATTTCAAGTCATGTGCCGTACTGTGACAATCACCGCAGTTAGGAAACTTCTGCAGCATTCTGGCCGGATGAGGTACTCCATGGCACTCCTGACAAGGAGGTACGGCTTTGTGTTGCTGTTTATGACAATAAGCACAGGCAAGATCGTGATGTTTGGTCGTGTTTGCCTGAAGCAAGGATACAGCATCTTCATGGCATCCCCCGCAGTAGCGCGACGGGATCTCATCCGGGTAAGCGACTACAAGAGGCATGTGAACAGGGTGGCAAGTTTTGCAGGCCTCAAAATCCATGTCGGCGGTGTGTTTTTCATGGCATTCCATGCAATTCGGAATCTGTCGATGTGCTGCATGGCATTCGTTGCAAGCCAAATCAGTGTGAGCACTGGGCTGAGCTTTTACTTCTTCACCTTGCTTCGGGTGACACGTGAGGCAGGGACCGGCAATGTCACCTTCCAACTTTATTGCAAGGGGTGCGTGTGTGTCGGAATGGCAGTTTGAACAGTTTTCGAGTTCATAATGAGCCCCGTCGGTATGGCACATGTTACACGCTGGGACGGCACTGTCCCCCAAGGGGGGATGTTCGACGTGGCAGTCCTGACAGCCAACCTCTGTCTTGTGTTTGCCTCCCTGGGTCTCCACGGTTTGAGGCTGCTGAGGGTGACAGTTGACACACTGGGCATCGGCTAAGGGTTGACTTTTCAAGGAAGTTGTCTCCGCCGTCGTTGCCTGGCTTTGGCCTCCGGTAGAGGGCCGAACACCCGTTCTCTGCTCGCAACCAAAAGCGCAGATTAAAGCGATCATTCCAAACGCAGCAATGACAAAAACCACGGATTTCATGGGTGTCAGCCTGCTGAATAATGACATTCCCGTCTTTGTGCTTCGCGTAGCCATTTCTTCTCTCCTCAAGATTCTCATCAACGGGAAAACCCGCTGTCGAGGCAATAGGTTTACTCGATAAAAGATGCTAGGCGCGTATCATTCCAGGGGAATAAAGTCAAGTATTTTTTCGGAAATATACGCAGTTGCGGGCTATGGATTATGGACCGATACAGTCCACTATCCGGGGCAACAGCTCTCCGGCATTGCCTTGAATGGAGATGTCAAACAGAGGACTCTGGTGCGTTCTGGAACGGTTCAATTCTACTACAAAAGCACCGGCTGTTCGCTTTGCCACCATGCCAAAAGATGCAGCAGGCTGGACCATGGCTGATGTTCCCACGATGAGCACGACCTGGGCCTTTTGAAGGTAAGTGTATATCGTGTGTAAGATCTCTTCATTAAGGCTCTCGCCAAACCAGACCACGTCAGGTCGAAGCAATCCATCACAGGCCTCACACTTCGGAAGTATGGTGATGGGAACCGTTCTGTTTTCGAAGGTATTCTTGCATTCGAGACACCTGACACGCCAGATGGTTCCATGCATTTCGATGGGATCTCTGCTGCCAGCCGCCCTGTGCAGCCCGTCCACGTTTTGTGTCACCAGGGTAAGGCCCGGAATCCTCTTTTCGAGTTCAACCAGGGCATAGTGACCCGGATTCGGCTCCAGAGGTTTAATAAGGCTACGCCTCCAGTCGTACCATTGCCAGACCAACACCGGGTCTCTCTGAAAGGCCTCCGGGGTGGCAAGATCTTCTGCCCTGAAACTCTGCCATAGGCCGTCTGCTCCCCGGAAGGTGGGTACCCCGCTCTCCTGGGAGATCCCCGCCCCGGTTAACACGACAACTCTGGTGGAAGCCTTTATTCTCTCTGCAACCTGACTAATGGCCTCGATGTCCACGGTGAGTTTCGTATCCATGTGCCGAAGGTGACGTCAGCTTCCCCTCTTGGCAGGGAGAAGAATCCGAACCATCTTGAACTCGTCCCAAAGGATGTTGATCAGGGCTAAGGGCTCCGCCTGACGGTGGGACCTGAGATCCATATCTGAGATGAAGGTTCTCAGCAAATTCGTGGCGGCCGGATAACGCCGCCAATAGGACTCTGATCCGTCCTTGAGATGGGTCCCTGTGGGATCAAAGCTTCTTAAGCTTCTGTTTGTCCAGTATCTTTTCAAGGGCCACGGCACACTCGATCCTGTTTTCGTCCGGACAGTCAATGTCCAGGATCTGTTTTTCCAAGTCAATCTCTTTGATCGTGGCCCCAAACCGTTTTGCTTCCTTGGTAATAAGCCTTATGATCTCGGCATCTTGTTTGTTTTTGACCGGCATCCTGCCTCCTTGATTTGCAACGATTTCTATTTCAGCATATTCATATGCTCAGTCTTTATGCATTTGTTCATTATGACTTCAAGGCCAGCCTTTCGGGCTTTGTCTGCTGCCCGGTTATTGGCAAGGCCCAACTGCATCCAGACTATCTTTGCGCCAATCTCTATAGCGTCATCCACAACAGGAGAAATGGCATCCGCCCTCCTGAATATGTCAACCACATCGACAGTAAAGGGAATTGCCTTCAGATTGGGATAGCATCTCTCACCCAGTATCTCTTTTTGGCCCGGATTGACCGGCACTATCTCGTAATGATTCTCTTTCAGGTACTTGGCCACCTTGTGACTGTCTCTTTCCGGTTTGGGGGACAGACCCACAATGGCCACTCTCTTGCAGTTTTCAAGGACGGCCCTGATCTTCCCTGAAGGCGGATTATATTCCGGTATTTCACAGTTCAGATCTGACAAAGCATTCTCCGGTTGTGTATTAAGGTCAACCCTAACGTTGCAAAAGTCGAGGATGCTGCAGATCCAAGACGCCAAAGGTGAAGCCATAGTAGGCTATTGCGAACCTTTGGCAACGCAGGAGATGCGGGATAATCGGCTTTCCCGAAGGGTAAACAACAGGCCGAAATAAGCATAGAACGACGGCGTCAGGGGAATGATTCTCCTGACAAACCTAAGAATCGTTGCCACCGGCTGCCATTATAGCTTATTAGACATCTCAGGCGTGTTGTTTATGCAACATTAGGGTTAACCATATTAGATGCTACCTCACGGGTCAAGTGCAACCGGCTGTAACACGAAAGCCGTGTTTTACCTTGACACTATAGTTACTACCCTATACTTGGCAAGTAGGTTTGACGGCTTCGTAAAAAGTCCATCTGCGGCGTTGCGCTTCATTATCACGATGGATGGTGCAAAAGAAATCGCCTTCAAAGAGGAGGGATGATCATGGCGACTCAAGACGTCAAGTTCAGGATCGAAAATGATACCATGGGAGAAGTGCGTGTCCCTGCCCATGTATACTATGGTGCTGAAACCCAACGTGCTGTGGACAACTTCCCCGTCAGCGGTCTCAGGTTGCCGCGGGTTTTCATCAGGGCTCTAGGCATTATAAAGAAATATGCAGCCCAGACGAATAAAGAATTAGGGCTTCTGGATCCCAAGATTGCCAAGGCCGTCATGGCGGCCGCTGATGAGGTGGCAGTGGGGAAGATGGACGAGCAGTTTGTGGTCGACGTTTTTCAGACAGGTTCGGGTACCTCCACGAACATGAATGCAAATGAGGTGATTGCAGCACGAACCAATGAGCTAATGACGGGCAAGAAAGAAAGCAAACATCCCGTGCACCCCAATGACCAGATAAATCTTGGCCAGTCGAGCAATGATGTGATCCCAACGGCTTTCCATATTGCCGCCATAACCTCTATCAACGAGGACCTTCTTCCAGCACAGGAAGTACTGCACAAATCACTCCGCAAGAAATCAAAGGAATTTCAGCACGTTGTCAAGATCGGTCGAACTCATCTCCAGGATGCCGTGCCCATCCGGCTGGGTCAGGAGTTTAGCGGTTATGCTGAACAGGTCAGACTTGGCATTAGGAGAATCAAGAACGTCAGGGACTCCCTTTCAAGGCTGGCGCTGGGTGGCACAGCAGTTGGGACAGGCCTGAATACCCACCCAGAATTTGCCTCAAGGGTCATCGCTTTGATCTCGCAGGAGACGGGGTGGTCGTTCAGAGAAACAAGGAATCATTTTGAGGCGCAGGCCAACCAGGAAGCCGCCTTGGAGACAAGCGGAGCCTTGAAGACAGTCGGGGTCAGCCTGATGAAAATTGCGAACAACATCCGTTGGCTCTCGTCAGGTCCGAGATGTGGAATTGGAGAAATCAATGTCCCACCCCTTCAGCCGGGCTCATCTATGATGCCGGGAAAAGTGAATCCTGTGGTTCCGGAGTCAGTCATTCAGGTTGCTGCTCACGTTATCGGAAATGACACAACGGTGACCATCGGTGGTCAGATAGGCAATTTCGAGCTGAGCGGCATGCTACCTGTTGTGGCCCACAATTTGCTGGAGTCGATTCGGCTTGTGAGCGCTGCGGCAAAACTCTTTGCTGAAAAATGCATCGATGGGATCACGGCCAACGAAGACAGGTGCAAGGCCTTTTTAGAAAACAGCCTGGCCATGAGTACGGGGCTCGTTCCTGTCATAGGATATGAAAAGGCTGCAGAAATTGCCCAGGAAGCCCACAGAACGGGAAAGACTGTGCGTGACGTAGCCATGGAGCAAAAGGTGTTACCCGAAACACAATTGGATGAGTTGCTAGACCCCATCAGAATGACCTGAAGCTTCGAGAAGTGTGCCAATATACGAAAAAACTTGCATAGTTAGACGATTCTGTGATATATTCCAATATATTGGATCTATTAGAGACAGATTGAAGCTCCCTGCAGTCCCGACGAATCGGGACAGGCAATCCGGTGGCTGCAGCATTTCAAGGGATTGTCGGAGCAGGAACCGACTAGCTAAGGAGGGTAGCATTATGCATATATGGACAAAAAGATTGCTGGTTCTTGTCATGGTGGCGTCTCTGGTCTTTACAACCGGAGGGTTTTCGGCCTTTGCACAGGGCCAGATGATGGAGGATGAGGCCAGCGCGGAAAGTATGATGGCAGACTTCGTAGCTCTCAGACCGCTGGGGATTGCGGCAACCGGCATAGGCTTGGTTTTCTTTGTTGCCTCTCTTCCCTTCAGTGTGCCTACCGGGAGCACCGGGGAGGTGTTCGACAGACTGGTCGCGGACCCTGCCAGCTTTACATTTGCCAGGCCCCTGGGAAACATTGACTGACGAATACTCTCTTTTGTAACAGGGACTTCTGCCTCAATCGGAGTATTGAAGCTCCTTGAAGTTCTGATATTAAGGGACGTGGAGTGAGCTCGCTGTTGCAGATCGAGTCATTTCATGCCGGAGTGGCGGGCTTGGTGGCGCTGTTTGTGTTACACGTGCCTTTCCCGGGGCAATGACAGAGACTCCATTGCTTCTAATCTGTGTGCAAGGGTCTCGTTATATAAATCAACACCACAGAGCAAAAAGGCTGCCTAATCCGGCGGCCTTTTTCAATTTGGGTCATCGCCGAGGGAAAGTGGGCGGTCTTCATATGAAAAGGCTAACCGCGAAATTGCGATTAGCCTTTAACAGGAGGAAAGCCGATGAAGAAATTTCTTCGTCAGCTATCTTGCTTTTTAGGAACTGCAACAACAATGCCAATATGTTAAACTGTGATATTGGAAGGGAAATTTCATGTTAGCCAGCGTCCTGTGGCAAAACCTAATTGCCTCCAACAGGTTAATTTTGTTGCGAATACTATGCTGCCAAATTTCTGGCAGCTCGACATGACCGGACCGTAGCCTCTCCAATAACTTGCCACTTGATCCCCCTCAACGCCCGTTAATTCATACAAATTTTTGTATGCACCGCGCTGGAATGACGTTTAAATAGTTGATATCGTATGATATTCTCCGAAACGCAAAATCTTTATGTGAAGCGCCCCAGCATGGCTTAACAAGTTGATATCATAAACGATACGGCAATATACAAATTTTTGTATGCCGAGTTCAACGCCTCGTTCTCTGCGGCATAACCACATGAAATGACACCTATAATGGCAAGGTCATAGGCGTCCCTATACAATAGTCACTATAGGTTGTGCTTCTTCAGGCGATACTGGAGGTTGGAAGGCGTAACGCCGAGAAGCTTGGCCGCACGAGCCTGAATATTATTCGACATGGAAAGGGCCTTCTGGACAAGCCTCTTCTCTATGCCGTCAAGGGTTGCAGGAAGGTTGGACAGGTCTTCCCAGTCTATTGGAATCTCAAGGTCTGCAAAGCCCACAAGGTCCTTGGGCAGGTCGTCCAGGCCTATCTCAATGCCCTCACTTAAAAGCACAGCCCGCTCAATGGCATTCTCAAACTCCCGCACATTCCCGGGCCAGCGATGTTGACAAAAAAAACGCATGGCTTCAGGGGAAATGGTCATTTCCCCTCTGTTCGTTTCCCCGGCATACTTGTTCATAAAGTACGTTGCCAAAAGAGGGATGTCTTCTGACCGCTCTCTGAGGGGAGGGAGTTTAATGTGAACTACGTTTAGGCGAAAATAGAGGTCTTCTCGGAAACGCTGCTTTTCCACCTGTTCCCTCAGATCCTTGTTGGTTGCTGCAATTAGGCGGATATCAGCAGCAATGGTTCTGGTGCCGCCAACCCGTTCAAAGGTCATCTCTTCAAGGACACGCAGGAGTTTTACCTGTACAGAAGTCGGCACGTCCCCAATCTCATCTAGAAACAAGGTGCCTCCATCCGCCAATTCAAATCGTCCCTTTCTCATGGCAGCGGCCCCTGTGAAGGCCCCCCTCTCGTGACCGAAAAGCTCACTTTCTAAGAGAGTCTCCGAGAGAGCTGCACAACTGATCGCCACAAAAGGCTTGTTGCGGCGAGCGCTGTTGAAATGAACAGCCTTGGCGATCAGTTCCTTCCCGCTGCCGCTCTCACCGGTGATCAGCACCGTGGCCTTGGTATGAGCTACCTTCTGGATGATGTCAAATACAGCGAGCATGGGCTTGCTTTTACCGATGATATTGTCAAAGCGATAGCGACTTTCCAAAGCCTCTACAAGCCGACGGTTTTCTTTCAAGACCGAATAAGTACTGACCGCATTGCGTATTATCTGTTTGAGCGTTTCATTCTGAAAAGGCTTCAGAACGAAGTTAAAGGCTCCCAACTGCATGGCCTCAACGGCCTTTTCCACCGTTCCGTATGCTGTCATCATGACTACTGGCAGTTCAGGGCTCTTTTCCTTGATGCGCTTGAGAAGTTCTGTCCCGTCCATGGAAGGCATCTTCATGTCTGTAAGGACCAGGTCAAGGTCTGTGCTCTCCACAATATCAAGGGCTTGTTGGGCGTTGTCGGCTGTTATTGGTTCATATCCCTCCCCTGACAGAAACGAACTCAGAACCACAAGGTAGTTTTTTTCGTCATCCACAATGAGGATAGTTTCCATTAGTCTGTTCCCGTTGGAGCTCAAGAATGGTGATCCACCGGCAGGGTGACCGTTAACTGAACCCCCTTTTCCGGACCATTGTCAACTTCGATAATGCCGCCGTGTCCCTCTATGATCTTCTTGACGATTGGAAGTCCAAGGCCACTTCCTTTGTCTTTTGAGGTAAAGAAAGGTTCCCAAATCCTGTTCAGGGTTTCATCAGGAATTCCGGACCCTTCATCGGTGAAAAGAATGGTCAGGGTGTGTTTATGGGCAGACAACTCGATGTATATGTCGCCGCTTTCCGGCATCGCCTGCATAGCATTTATCAGGATATTCAAGAAGGCCTGATACAGCAGCCCGGGATCAGCTTCTATCTCCGGGGTGTCGGTGGAAAATCGCTTATGGATCCGGTGACCGTGTTTGTTGATTTCCGGAGCAAGGAACGTAAGGTTCTTCTCTATGACCTCGTCGACCCTGCAGGGCATGAAGTTGGGTGCTTGGGGCCTGGCAAAATTCAGAAAATCGGTTACAATGCTGTTCAGGCGGTTGGCCTCCTGAACGATAACACCTGCAAGCTCGACTTCAGGGCCGGAACTCGAAAGCTTCTGTTTCATGAGTTCTGCGGTACTGCTGATAATTCCCAAGGGGTTACGGATTTCATGGGAGATGCCTGCCACCATTTCGCCAAGACTTGCTAACCGCTGAGCATCGCCCAGCTTTTCCTTCAGAAGGAGTCGCTCCTGAGCCCGCTTTTCGATGATCTGTTCACCACGCTTGACCACAAGTCGAAGAACAAAGAAGAGAAGGCCCATAATGACTGCCGAGGTAATAATAATCCTGTACTTGAAATCTGTGATTGTCTGGTAATCCTCGGACAGGTCCTGAACAATCTCGAATACCCCGAGGATAGGCCCCTCGATATTTGACAGAGGCCTTTCAGCCTTCAGAGGCACATACGTGGTCAGCTTGCACTCACTCGGGGCCCCGAACAGGATATCCCAGAATCCTCCCCTCCTAATCAGCTTGGAACGTGGCTCATTAAGGAGGGCTTGCTGATA
Source organism: Desulfobacteria bacterium (assembly GCA_030145395.1). GTDB lineage: Bacteria > Desulfobacterota > Desulfobacteria > Desulfobacterales. Next base: position 23,501 of record JAQYVR010000077.1, on the reverse strand, counting down.
GTCTATCCCACCCTGCCCCGTTCTTCCCAAGAGTTCTTTGTCAAAGCTGTAGAAGATCACATTCTCATTTTTGTCAATGATGTTGACCGTCTCTACACTAAAGCTGTGCAGTGTATTTCTGACCACCTGGTCAAGGCGGTCAAAAAGGACCTTGTTCCGCAGTTGGATGACCTGGCCGAACTGAAGGGCCGCAGGAACAATGAATTGGAGGAAGACCTGATGGTTGAGGTTTTCTGCCATCAGCAGGGCATAGTCTTCGCTCTTCTTCAAGAGGACGGTCTCTGCCCTGCGGGCAATTACCGCAGACAAGATCAAAGAGCCCAAAAGGATTACAACAAGACTGGTAAAGGTAAAATACTTAACTAACTTGAAGGGTTTTATCCCTGCTGCATCTTTTGGGTCCATGCCGTTTTCTTTGGATTGATGGTTCACGTCAGGGGGTGTTCTTAAAAGGTCTCACCGTTGTGTTCTTTGCTATGATGCAGGGGATGTTTCCTCCCCTGAGGTTTTGAGGTGATCATTTGGGCTGTCTTGGCTTGGCGACAATCTGAGATACATAGAGGTCCAAGAATCTTTTGGAAGCCGCTGATTTTATAATGGTTACGGTATCTGCTCCTCTGGCTGTGCCTGCCACAGCCACAACCTCTCGCCCTTCAGCAACTAGTCCCCCATCTACGGCTTCCATCACAATCTCACAGCAAACCTTGACCCCCTGGCCAAAACGCCTAAAAGTATTTGCAATAAGCAAGGTTGGGTAGCAGCCCGAGAACTCTTTTGCCAGGGCTGTTTCAATGGAATGAGTCAGTATCGTTCCTTTGTAAACACGCCCTCCCAGCCAGGTTATCTCCTGATAGGCATCATCTGAAAACTGGTCCTGGTTGGGCCCTGAAAAGCCCGCCGAATGGCCCACGACGACAAGATTGGCACCTTCACCTTGCAGCCTCCGAGCCGCTGTCAGACCGGTCTCACCTGATGTAGATGCCACAACGACATCCCTATACCCCTCATCATGGATCAACAGGTAAAGGATATCCATACAGGCCCGGGTGTTGTCTGGCCCGGGTTTTTCATAATATTCAACCTGGCGCTTCATCTGGAGTTTTGGCTGGCTCAGAGGCCCGCCGGCCCGGTCGACCTTCCCGTATTTTGCTGCTGCGTGGCTACCTGGGAATCGGTATCTCCGAGATCAGTGTTTTCAGGTCTTCCGATCCATCATTATACCAGAAAACTAACTTAAAGTCTGGACCGAAATTTGGGGGGCAGGTCAATGCTACTTTGTGACCATAGTAAAAGCCCCGTCCCAATCCTTTCCGGGCGGTGTGGCCTTATAGTCTTCGCAGCGGTCCAGCATGACTTGACTTGGTCCATCTGTTGGATCAAGGGAAAGGGCTGAAGAGAAGTGGCTGATAGCCTCATCCCAGATCTGGTTTCTGTAGGCGCGCAACCCCAGGGTGTATCGCTCCACGACTGATATGAGCTCGCCGTCGATTTCTCCAGGATAGCCTATCAGTTCATAGACCACCACTGGTTCTCCCTTTCCCACAACATTGACGGTGTCCAATTCCCTGACAAAGATCCCCTGCTCAGCTGGGATGAAAGTCGAATCGCTGATCATTGTATAGGTTTCATAAGTTTTGTTGACGCCTTCCAGTCTTGCCGCTGTGTTGACGGTATCTCCCATCATTGTATAATCCATTCGGTTCTTGGACCCCATATTGTCGACAACAGCCGATCCAGTGCTGAGACCGATTCGCATCTTCAGTTGAGGCCGGTTCTCCTCTCCCCACTTAGTCCGCAGCTCAGCAAGTTTCTTCTGCATATCAATACATGCGCTGCAGGCTCTAAGCGCATGGTCTTCCAAGATGTTTGGGGCGCCAAAGAAGGCGATAATGGCATCTCCTTCAAATTTGTCCACAGTCCCCTCATGGTCCAGAATAACGTCCGTCATCTCTGTGAGAAACTCGTTGAGAAGCTCCACAAGTTCCTTTGGGGTCAGCTTTTCAGAAATCGACGTAAAGTCCTGAACGTCTGAGAAGAAGGCTGTTATGACGCGATCTTCGCCTCCGAGAACAAGTTTTTCGGGAGACTTTATGAGCTGTGTGACGACACTGGGCGCAAGGTAGGTGCTGAATGCATCCTTGATAAACTTCTTCTGCCGCTCTTCGGTGAGGTACTTGTAAACCGTCAGGCACACAAGGATAAGGATAAGAACCACCGCTGGATAAACGATGTTCAGCCATGCCCCCAGGTTATTGAACAGATACTGACACAGGAGTATATACGCGACAAACAATCCAATGGCCACAGCTGTCCCGGATAAGGCCCGGAGACGCGGAAGCAGCAACCCGAGGATGAGGCCGATGAAGACTATCGCTGCCAGGTCAAAGAGGCGTGCCCAGTTGGGGCGCTGGAGAAAGCTCTGTTGAAGTATATTATCAACAACGTTGGCGTGGATCTCAAGACCCGGGTATACATTAGAGAAAGGTGTAACGCGCATATCGTATATGCCGATCGCGGTGGCGCCGACCAGGACTATCTTGTCTTTGAAAGTTTCCGGGGGGACCCTATTGTGGAGGATATCGGTGATAGAGATGTGCGGAAAGGTTTTCCCTGCTCCACGATAGTTGACCATAATGCGGCCATCTTCATCCGTGGGTACTTCCAGTTTCCCGATTTTTATTTTTTCAACCCCGTACTCAGCTATCACCACTGTGGGGGAACGACCCGTATAGGCCCGGAGGGTTTGCATTGAAAGGGGAGCATAGAGGTGTTCCCGACAACGGACCAACAAGGGGACCCATCGGACACCGCCATCCTGATCAGGAAACATGTTGAAATAGCCGGAATATCGTGTGGAGCCAGCGAGGATCCCTATGTTCGACTGAGGCATAAAGGCCTCCAGGAGTTGCACTCTCTGGGCTTGATCTGATTTATAGCGAATCATTGAGTAGCGTGATGCTCGAGCGTTGTCGATTTGCACGCCAACAGTCTCTTCATCCAGGTACTCAAGGCCTTCCGTGTTCATCTGATGAAAGTATCCCAGTACTACCTTGGCGTTTGACTCTTTTATGGCTTCAGCAAAGACGAGGTCGTTATCGGCCCGATGTCTGACCTCTTCAAGATGGGCATCCAGCTTGTCATCCTCTATGCCAAGGCTGTTCACCACATCTTCAAAATTGGTCACCATCTCAACAAGACTGTTCTTGTCAGGCTCCAGGAAGCCGATGTCAAAGGCGATAACCTTGGCACCGCTGTCAGACAGTACACGGACCATCTGAGCAAATTTCGACCTGGGCCAGACCCATTTTCCTTGCTCCACCAAGCTCTTTTCATCAACTACCGCCAGAACCACTTCAGGTCCGGGGGTCATTGGGCCTCGCGACAGGAATCTCAGGTCAACCGTCTTTAATTCCATGAGGTCCAGGAAAGGAACGCGCTGATAGGAAAAAATTCCTAGTAAGACGATGCAAATGGTGATCGTCGCCGCGTTGACCTTAAAGAGCCCCCTAAGAAATTTCCTGATGGACTGGCCTGCTCCCATGCGGCGACATTAGGAGATGTGGCCAGGAAAGTCAAGCTAAAGCTTTATTTTTATTGACACTATCCTTGTATGCCGGTAGGCTGAAATCGAAGTTTAGGCTGCCGTGGAGGGTTGACTCTGCTGCTATTTTTTGGCACTAACTTGGACGATTATCAGGAGACCGAATGAAGCGTATTCTCACCATTGCCGGTTCAGACTCGGGAGGAGGAGCTGGGATTCAGGCGGATCTCAAAACAATTACGCTTGTTGGGGGCTTTGGCATGAGCGTTCTAACAGCCCTTACAGCACAAAATACAGTAGGCGTTGATGGGATACATCCCGTGCCTGTGGAGTTCATCGGACAGCAACTCGACGCAGTCCTTTCAGACATCGGTGCGGACGCTGTGAAAACCGGCATGCTCTTCAATACAAATACCATTGAGCTGGTTGCCGATAGACTGTCAGCTTATGGTGTCGAGAAGCTGGTGGTCGATCCTGTTATGGTCGCAAAAGGAGGAGATGTTCTGCTCGTTCAGGAGGCCAGGGAAACCCTTATTTCCCGGCTCATTCCCATGGCCCTTGTGGTTACGCCTAACATTCCCGAGGCAGAAGTTCTTTCCGGAAGATCGATTAAGACCGAAGAGGATATTCATGAGGCAGCGCGCACCATACACGCCATGGGGGCACGATACGTTTTGATCAAAGGCGGACACCTGGCTGGCCCGGCTACAGATTACCTCTATGACGGGGAAGAGTTTTTTGAATTTTCCAGGGCTCGCATTGACACGCCCCATACGCACGGCACGGGTTGTGTATACTCTGCTGCCATTGCTACATACCTTGCCCTGGAGCTTGATGTGATGAAGGCCGTGGAAAAGGCCAAGGATTTCATCCATGCTGCTGTTCGGTTTGGACTCCCCCTGGGCAGCGGGCACGGACCCGCCAACCCATATGCCCCGTTTGCCAGGGAGCAGGAAAGGTACAGAGTGGCAGAGGCGCTGAGGGCGAGCTTGATCCGCCTTCAGAAAGCCCTCGTGGGGCATCTCGTCCCCGAGGTTCAATCGAATTTGGGCTATGCTTTGCCCTTTGCTGAAACATACCAAGATGTGGCTGCTTTTCCAGGCAGGTTGGGGCAGCTGGGAGAGGGGATTGTGTCGGTTAGTGCCCCGGCTTTTGGCGCATCCAAGCACATAGCCACTATTATCCTAACGGCCATGCGTCATGACGCCGGGTTTCGTTCTACTATGAATATTCGGTTCTCGGATGAGCTTATCGAACGATGCAAGGCTCTGGGGTGGAAAGTATGTTCCTTTGACCGAGCGGAAGAGCCCCAGGCCATAAAAGAAAAGGAAGGGAGCAGTCTTGAATGGGGCACAGAGACCGTCCTATCCAGGGAAACAGAGATACCGGATGTCATCTTCGATAGAGGTGATGTGGGCAAGGAGCCGATGATCCGGGTGCTGGGACGGAATCCGGAGGAGGTGGTGGACAAAGTCCTCAAGTTACAAAAGACATGAGACAAATCCCCGCCTAAATTTTCCCGGCTTGTATGTACTAAGACTTTTCCAACATTTCTCTGACAGCGGCAATCACGGCTTCGACAGTGAACCCAAGTTTTTCCAGGACAAGACCTCCCGGCGCAGAAGCCCCAAAGCGCTCAATACCGATCATTCTGCCCTGGTCACCCACATAACGGTCCCAGCCCATGGGTATTGCCGCCTCAACAGCAAGGCGGGCTTTAACTTTGGCCGGCAAGATCTCTTCCTGATAGGCAGCTTCCTGGGTTTCAAAGACTTCCCAACTGGGCAGGTTTACCACTCGAACTCCAACCCCTTCTTCGACCAGGGCGTCATATGCACCCAATGCGAGATGGACCTCGGATCCTGTAGCAATGATCAGGACTTCGGGTTCTCCGTGCGGTGCGTCCGCGAGGGTGTAGCCCCCTCGATGTAAGCCTTCGGCCGAGGCAAACTTGGTCCGGTCTATAACGGACAGCTTCTGTCGAGTAAGGATCAGAGCAGTGGGGCCTTCCTTTCTATTCAGGGCAAGTTGCCAGGCCGAGGCTGTCTCGTTCGCGTCGGCCGGCCGCACCACCGCCAGATTCGGTATGGCCCGCAGGACCGCCAGCTGTTCGACCGGCTGGTGGGTGGGTCCATCCTCTCCCACGGCCACAGAGTCATGGGTGAAAACATATATGACCTGCAGGTTCATCAGGGCAGCCAAACGTATGGGTGGCCGCATGTAGTCAGAAAAGATCAGGAACGTGGCGCCGTAAGGGACAAGGGCCCTGCTAAGGGCCATGCCATTCAGAATACCTCCCATGGCATGCTCGCGTATGCCAAAATGGATGTTTCTGCCGCACGGATCCTCCTTGATGACCCCTAGGCTCTTAATGAAAGTTTTTGTAGAAGGGGCGAGATCTGCAGAACCGCCCAGCAGGGCATACAGCCTGGGTGCCACAGCTTCCAGGACCTTGCCCGAGGCACTCCGGGTGGCTATGGGACCATCATCAGGCTGGAATACAGGGAGATCAGCCTCCCAGCCCTCAGGCCATTTTCCCTCATGGCTCTCTTTCCATTCTCTTGCCAAATCCGGGTGTTCGCTGGCGTAAGTGTTAAAGAGGCTTGTCCACTCCCCCTCCCCCTCGCGGCCCTTGTCCTGGCAGGTTCGTAAATGGGCGAGGGCGTCTTCAGGGATGTGGAACGGCGTTTCAGGCCAATCGAACCGCTCCCTCACCAACAAGGCCTCTTCGGGTCCCAGTGGTTCTCCATGGGCCGATGCAGTATCCTGTTTGTTGGGGCTTCCGTATCCGATATGCGTGCGGGCAATAATGAGGGAGGGCTTGTCTGTTTCTTCCTGTGCCGCACCCAGGGACGAGGAAATTTCACCTATGTCATGCCCATCTATCTTTTGCACATGCCAGTCATAGGCCTCAAACCGTTTCCCTACGTCCTCCGTAAACGTGAGGTCTGTGCTCCCTTCGATAGTAATGCGGTTGTCCAGGTAGATATAGATCAGACGCGCCAGACCTAGACGACCCGCAATGGAGGCTGATTCTGAAGAGATTCCTTCCATCATGTCGCCATCGCTGACCAGGCCATAGATGAAATAATCGACAATGGGATATCCAGGCCGGTTAAAGTACTGGGAAAGGTATTCCTGGGCCATGGCCATGCCGACACCGTTAGAGAAACCCTGGCCCAAAGGACCGGTCGTTGTCTCCACTCCCGGGGTGTGTCCATATTCAGGATGGCCCGGGGTGATACTGTCCCACTGCCGGAATTGGCGGATATCTTCAAGAGAGACGTCATAGCCTGTCAGATGGAGCAGGGCATAGAGGAGCATCGATCCATGACCTGCTGACAAGACAAACCTGTCCCGGTTTGGCCACTCAGGATTGGCCGGGTTGTGCTTGAGGAAACGGGTCCAGAGGACGTACCCAATGTCTGAGGCCTCCATCGGCATGCCTGGGTGACCGGACCGAGCCTTTTCCACGGCATCTACGGCTAGCATCCGGATGGTCTTTATACAGAGTTTGTCGAGTCCTTTCTCTTCAGCAGATTGCACTTGATCCCTCCATCATTCGCGATTTTTCTAAAGCAGATCCCATGTCAGGGCGAAGCTCTTTGGCCGCCATGTATATGGCATAACATGGAGACATTTTAAAGTCCCTGATAAAAAAACTTCTCTCTTTGTTTCGGAAAAAACCGTTCAGCCGTGGAATACAAGGCCTATATGTGAACGGGAAAGCCGGCTTGGAACCTCTTTCAGAAATTGACAATACCGGGGTCATAATATATTAGTAACAGGCTATTGTGTTTTTTCATCCTCCGGAAAACCTTCGTTTTAGGGGGGGCTCACCATGGGGTACAAGGATGGGATTGCGTATCAATACATGCGAGAAACAAAGTATGACCGTGTATCGATCTCTCGGCGGGACGACCTCGGGCCGATTCCAAGGCCCCCCATCTACAAGACATACCCGGGGGCGACCAAGAGCCCCCTACCAGAACCTCCGTTTGAGGAAACAGAGAACTTTTGGAACATTCTAAATCAAAGGCGTTCCAGGAGACGTTATACATCTGAACCCATCAGTATCGAAACGTTGTCGAGCCTCCTTTGGGCTATCCAGGGCATTACCCTCTCGGCCCCAGCCTACGAGTTTAGAGCAGCCCCTTCGGCTGGGGCTCTTTATCCTGTGGAGACTTATCTGAGTATACATCGTGTCTCGGATGTGAAACAGGGGATCTATCATTTCAACGTGCCAGATTTTGCCTTAGAGGAGATCTCTGCCGGCAACTTCGGCGAGCACCTGAGCCGGGCGGCACTGGACCAGGCCATGGTCGGGCGAGGAGCCGTGCTCTTTATATGGACGGCAATCGTGCTTCGTTCCATGTGGAAATATCGAGACCGCTGCATTCGATACATCTTCACCGATGCAGGTCACATTGCTCAGAACCTCCAGCTTGCTGCAACAGCCATGGGCCTTGGGTGTTGCCCCATCGGGGCCTTTTGCGACGACGAGGTCAATCATCTTCTCCAGGTCGACGGGGAAGAAGAGACAACCATATATTTGGCAGCTGTGGGCAACCTGTGAGAATTGACGATTGAAGATTGATCAGCTGAGGATGTGGTTCTTTTTAAAATAGTCAATAGTCAACAGGCTGTTGCCCAGATCCCTTTGCGCCTTGTCTAAGACGTTTTTTGACCGGCTTGCTCCCCGTAATCCCCGTCCTTTAGGACGGGGTCAAGGGGAGCTAAACTAAATTGTCCAGCTTCCTTACCGGGAAGTACCGCCCGTGAGGGCGGAGGTTCATCAATCTAAGGCTTGCTCCAGGCGATTTGGCACGTAGTGAAGCTTTGCGCTAAACTCGCCCTGCGGGCTCAAACAGTTCAAATCGCTGATCTTCTGCTTCGCCAAGATTTATTAGCAAAAAACGTCTTAATGACCGCTCAAAGGAATTCATGTTTGGGCAACAACCTGTCAATCTTCAATCATCAGTGTAAAGGGGAGAAAATGGCACCAAGGGATCTTGTCCGAATGAGAAAAGACGCCCTCGATATCTTCGGGGCCGGCGTTCAGGCCGTGGAACCTGCCGCGGCTGTTCAACAGTATTGCAGGCGCGAAGACAACCAGCTCTTCGTCCACGACAGGGCCTATGATCTTACAGAGTTTGAGCACATCTATCTGATCGGGGCGGGGAAGGCAGGGGGACCCATGGCAAAAGCCATGGAGGAGATCCTGGGAGACAGAGTCACTGAGGGTCTGATTAACGTAAAATACGGTCATGTAGCAGAGTTGAGTCGCGCAAAGCTTATAGAAGCAGGTCATCCAGTGCCGGATGAGGCCGGCCTGGACGGGGCGAGTGCCATTCTTAATCTTGGCTCCAAAGCAGGCGAGCGAGACATGGTGATATGTTTGATCTCTGGTGGCGGGTCAGCCCTGCTTCCGCTTCCGGCCGAAGGCCTAAGCCTGCAGGAGAAACAGGAGACCACCAAGGCCCTCCTTGCTTGCGGGGCCACGATTCATGAGGTCAATGCTGTGCGCAAGCATATATCCATGGTCAAAGGGGGTGGCCTCGCTCGGGCGGTGTACCCTGGGACCCTGATCTCGTTGATGCTTTCAGACGTAGTCGGGGATGACCTTGATGTGATCGCCTCCGGTCCTACGGTTCCCGATTCTAGTACCTTTCAGGAGTGCGTGAAAATCCTGGAAAAATATGATATTCGTGAGACAATTCCCGAAGCTGTGCTTAGCCATATCCAGAAGGGCACCGAAGGAAAGATCCCCGAGACGCCAAAGCCGGCAGACCCGGTCTTTACGCGTACACAAAGCGTCATCGTGGGGAGCAACCTGGCGTGCGTTGTGGCTGCTGAAGCAAGAGCGCGTGGTTTGGGGTACAACACGCTTGTCCTTTCGACCATGATTGAAGGGGAGACCAGAGAGGTAGCCCTTGTTCATGCCGGCATTGCAAAAGAGATCTTGAGGAGCGGCCATCCCCTTTCTCCTCCCGCGTGCGTGCTTTCAGGGGGTGAGACCACGGTGACGATCACCGGCCAGGGGCTGGGGGGGCGCAACCAGGAATTTGTCCTTGCCTCAGCCATGGGCCTGAATAGCCAGGAAGGGATTGTAGTGCTGAGCGCCGGCACGGACGGGACCGACGGTCCGACCGACGCAGCCGGCGCTGTTGCCGACAGTCAGACTATCCGAAGGGCTGAAGCCCTGGACCTGAACCCTGCTGATTCCTTGAGGAATAACGATGCCTATCACTTTTTTGAAAAGCTTGGAGACCTGATTATCACCGGGCCGACCAACACGAATGTTATGGATCTGCGGATCTTGCTGGTTGATTAGAAAGATAGAGGAGGTAATGTCGTGAGTGAGTTTCATCAAGAAGGATATATTACTACTATCCATGGTTTTTACGAACTTTTTGATCCCGAAGAACACCTGGTGCGGCTGGAGGAAAAGCTGGAGAAGTTTTCCAGACAAATGTGTATCAGCCTTCTTCTGCCCTCCCTTTATGATGAAATTCATGTTCCGGAGGTGCTGGATAATATCATCGATCAGATCAACCGGGTGGACTATCTATGTTCTGTGGTGGTGGCCCTGGGAGGGGCCAAGGAGGAAAAAGAGTTCAGGGAAGCCAAAGAGTATTTCGGCAGGCTGAAAAAAGAAGGTCGGGACGTAAAAGTCGTCTGGGTGGAAGGGCCCAGGATTGGCCAGGTCTTCAAAAAGCTTGAAGAACAAAAGATTCCGACCGGTGTCCCGGGTAAGGGCCAGTCCGTATGGATTACCCTCGGATATCTCTTTGCCAGCGCAGTCTCTGATGTGATTGCACTGCACGATTGCGATATCGTCACCTATGACCGGCTGCTCCTGGGCCGTCTTATTGAGCCAACAGCAAACCCGAATAACGATTTTGAGTTCTGCAAGGGCTATTATGCCCGGATTTCACCCACAGAGATGGCGATGAAGGGAAGAACAACACGGCTCTTTGTAGCCCCCTTTGCAGAAGCCTTGGCAAGAATCATGGACGACCGCAGCCACCAAATGCTGGAACAGTTCTTTCGCTATCATCGCACCTTTCGTTATCCTCTGGCTGGCGAGTTTAGCTTCTTGGCCCGCCTTGGAAGGGCCATAAACATAGCCTATGACTGGGGTCTTGAGGTAAGCACACTCTCTGAGGTCTACAATCGTCTCACGCCAAAAAAGATTGCCCAGATAGATCTCTGCAAGAACTATGAGCATAAACATCAAGAGCTTTCTGAAAAGAATGCCGGAAGCGGCCTTCACAGGATGGTTGTGGACATTGCCAAATTCTATCTGAACTACGTTCGTTCGCACGGCATGGCCATTGACGATTCCTTTATCGATATGCTCCAGCATACGTATTACAGCACGGCCATAAGCTTTGTGAAAAGCTACAGCGACGATGCTGAGTCGAACGACCTGATCTATGACCGGCATTATGAGGAGTTGACAGTCAGATACTTCAGGGATTCTATTGTCACGGCCTGGGAACAGGCAAGTCAAGAAAAGGAAGGGACGCAGATTCCGTCATGGAACCGTGTAGTCTATTCGGCACCTGACATCTACGGTGATCTGCTGGCGGCCGTGGAAAAGGATAATGAGTAGGAGGCCGCCTGCTTAGGCACTCGTTTTTTTGTGCGTGTACGGACACCATGGGGGGGCAGAAGCCTCATAAGCGGAGAGTAATTCATGACCGAACCTCTGAAGGTCTGGTTTCTCGCTTCTGAAGTGGCGCCGTTTGCCAAGACCGGCGGGTTGGCTGACGTAGCAGGTTCCCTCCCTCCCTGCCTCAAGAGCCTGGGTGTGGACATAAAGGTGGGTCTTCCGTTCTATCGGACGGTGAAAGACGGGAGTTTTGAAATCAAGAAGTCTTTTGAGGGGCTTGAAGTCCCTTTAGGAGATACGATACTCAGGGGTGACATCCTGGAAACCTCCACTGAGGAAGGAGTCCCTGTCTATCTCTTTGACATGGAGGACTTCTTTGGCCGGTCCGGCCTATATGGCACGCCCAAAGGGGATTACCCTGATAACTTGGAAAGATTTAGTTATTTCTGCCGAGCTGCCCTGCTTTTTGCCAAGGAAACAGGGTTGAGTTTTGACGTGGTCCATTGCCACGACTGGCAAACCGGATTGATCCCCGCCTATCTAAGAACCCTTTTCAAGGCAGATCCCTTCTTCTCGGATGTTGCCTCGGTCATGACCGTTCACAACTTGGGGTACCAGGGGCTTTTTCCTGCAGACAAGCTTTCCGTTTGCGGCCTTCCAGCCACGGAGTTCCATCTGGAAGGTATAGAATTCTGGGGCAAGATTAGCCTCCTAAAGGCAGGCATTGTATATGCGGATGCTATCACCACAGTGAGCCCCACATACAGCCAGGAGATACAGAGGCCCGAATTCGGGCTGGGCATGGAAGGAATCTTTAAGAAGAGGTCGGCTGACATTTACGGTATTCTTAATGGCGCAGATTACCATACATGGGATCCTGTTGCGGATCGCCATATCAATGCCCACTATAGTCTTGGCAACGTAAAGGATAAAGGGCAATGCAAGGCGGCTCTTGTAAATGAGTTGGGCCTCGATCAACGTTTTGCAGATCGACCCCTCCTTGCGATGGTGTCTCGACTCGCAGCACAAAAAGGGTGTGATTTGCTGGTTGAGATTGCCCGGGATATTGTCGAACTCGATGCAGGGCTGGTGGTGCTGGGTGCGGGTGAGGATAAGTATGAGCGTTTTTTGATCGGGTTGGGCAAAAAGTATCCTGAATGCATGGCAATCAGGATTGGGTTTGATGAGTCCTTGGCTCATCGCATAATGGCGGGTGCTGATATGCTCTTGATCCCCTCCCGCTATGAGCCGTGCGGACTTACTCAGATTTACGCCCTCAAATACGGCACGGTGCCTATTGTAAGGGCCACAGGAGGCCTTGATGACACTATCAAGAGGTTTGACCCGGTGTCAGGCCGAGGAACCGGATTCAAGTTTGTTGAGTATGAAGCAGAGGCCTTCTTGGACCAAATCAAGGAAGCTGTCAGACTTTTTGAAGAGGGGACGAATTGGATGAAACTGGTAGAGAATGGGATGCGGTCTGACTTTTCGTGGAAAAGATCGGCGCAGGAATATCTTTATGTGTATGATAAGGTAAGAAAAACCGGTTAAGGGTTTCAACTGCTACAGCGAGCGCATTCCCCGCAGCTTGCTGCGGGCTTAGCGAGCGAATCTAAAAACTGTAAAATTCCTTACAGTCGGTGCGAAGCACTGCCGTCGGGCAGAACATTCCCTTCAGCTTGCTGCAGGAAGCTTCAATAATATTCAGTCAAGGTTGGCCGACTTGTGATAAATAACCCGTGAAGAAGAGACCACCTGTACTCATCAAAGGAGGGAGCAATGGCAAAGAAACCTAGGGAGCTGGCTGCAAAAGACCTGCGAATGTGTGTTGATCCAAAGAGCGTGGAAGTTGCTTTCACCAAAGAGCTTTGTCCTGTCGCGCATGGGGTGGTCGGACAGGAACGGGCCATTGAGGCCATTAAGTTCGGCGTGGGGATGGCCGATCCTGAGTACAATATCTACGTTGCAGGCACGACCGACACAGGCGCTACATACATGGCTCGGGCGTTGTTGGAAGAAGAGGCAACAAAGCAGCCTCCGCCCCCGGATTGGTGTTACGCGCATAACTTTAAAGAGCCCGACAAACCCACGGCCATACAACTGCCAGCCGGCCGAGCAAATGAGCTGAAAAAGGGAATGGATAGCCTAGTGGAGGCCCTCAAGGTCGACATACCGACTTCATTCAGCACGGACGATTATCGCTATAAAGAACAGGTCCTGCGACAGGAATTTGAAAACAAACGCCGCAAGATCATCGATGTCCTGAGGGAGAAAGTGGAGGCAGAGGGTTTCTTATTGCAGGTTGATCCCCAAGGGGTGTCCATCATACCGGGAAAGGATGGGAAGATCGTTCCTCCCGAGCAGCTTGCTAAGTTTACCTCGGAGGAAAAGAAGGCCCTGCGGGACAGGGGCGACAATCTGTCGGTAGAGATGAACCAGGCTATGAATGACATAGGGGGACTGGAGTCCGGCTACATGGAACGGCGCAAACAGCTGCACCACAGGGTTGCCCTCGCCGTGGTGAAGAAAAGGATGCAAGCCATAGTCGGAAAATTTAAAGATCAGTCCCATGTGTTAAACCACCTTGCTGCTGTGAAACAGGACATTCTGGAGAACATCGACGATTTTAGACAAAGGCCTGAAGCGGAGGCCCAAAAAGCGGCTTTTCCTGGGGCGGCTTCACCCCAGGTCATGAACAAATATAAGGTAAATGTACTTATTGACAACTCTGAAACCGAGGGGGCCCCTGTCGTCTATACTTCCAGCCCTACCTATCCAGCCCTATTCGGCAGGATTGAACGGGAAGCGATCTTTGGTGCCCTGGTCACTGACTTCACCATGATCAAGCCGGGTGCCCTGCACGAGGCGAATGGGGGATATCTGGTCTTGAAGGCAACCGATATCCTCAAATGGTATGTCTCGTGGGAGGCCCTTAAACGAGCAGTCAGACACAAAGAAGTAAAGATAGAGGATTTGGGCGAGATGTATGGTTTCATGACTACCAGGACCCTCAAACCCGAACCAATACCCCTAAATCTTAAGCTCGTGATAACAGGTGATCCTTATATATATGAGCTTCTCTACGCCTATGATGATCGTTTCAAACAGATGTTCAAGATTAAGGCACACTTGGATGACAGGACGGATCGAAGCAAAAAGCGAATTCGGGAATGCCTTTGCTGTATGGCGAGGTTTTGTGATGAAGAGGGACTTAAACACATTGACCGCACGGGGATGGCCAGAATCCTAGAATATAGCATGGAAGTGGCTGGCAGCAGGGACAAAATGACACTGAGGTTGGGGGCCATTGCGGATGTCATCAGGGAGGCCAACTATTGGGCTGTACAGGAGAAAAGGAGACACATTCGTGCGTCCCACGTTGACAAGGCTATACAGAAAAAAATCTATCGTTCGAATCTAGTTGAAGAGCGTATCCAGGAGCTAATCAAGAAAGACATCTTCTGGGTTGAAACCGATGGTCACAAGGTGGGCCAGATCAACGGTTTAGCTATTTTGCAGACCGGTGATCACATGTTCGGCAAACCCGGACGGATCACAGCCAATGTGTCGATGGGAAAAGCCGGTGTCATCGCAATCGATCGAGAATCCCACTTAAGTGGGAACTTGCACACCAAAGGCGTTATCATCCTTAGCAGTTATCTGCGAGAGAACTTTGCTCACAATAAACCCCTGGCCCTCACGGCCAGCCTGTGTTTTGAACAGACGTACGGCATGGTCGATGGAGACAGTGCGTCCAGCACGGAACTCTTTGCCATCCTTTCTGCCATTGCCGAAGTGCCGATCTTTCAAGGGTTTGCCGTTACCGGCTCTGTCAGTCAAAAGGGCGAGATTCAGCCCATTGGCGGGGTGACTCCGAAGATTGAAGGTTTTTTTGACATTTGTAAACATAAGGGGCTTACAGGTAGTCAAGGCGTCATCGTTCCCGCCAAGAACGTGAAGGAGTTGATGCTGAGAAAGGACGTGGTTAAAGCGGTCGAAGATGGCAAGTTTCATATATATCCCATAAAGACTATTGAGCAAGGGATTGAAATACTTACAGGCATGAAGGCGGGCAAAAGGCGTAAAGACGGGACATACTCCAAAGACACGCTTTTCCGACTTGTGGATGACCGTTTGAAGGACTTGGCTGCAAAGGCCCGAGCGTTTGGCAAGCAAGAGGAGCCACAGCAACAACAGTCATCAGGCCCGTGTTGCGGTTGATTCGTTTGTTAGCGGAAGCAGTGTTACAGTCAGGGAGGTCAGGCAAAATACGAAGATGGTTACATCATGACACCGGACCGGTGAGCAAGATCTGGTTTTGAATCGACCTGGATTCCCCTGCCGCAATGACCCTTATTGCCGGCCGGCCTTTTACCGGACATTTGGTTTCGCAAATGCCGCACCCCACACATTTCTTTAAGTCCACATACGGAGCATTCACCTCCACCAGGGACGAGTTCGGGCCGGGGATCACCTGTTTACTCAGATAAATCGCCTTGGGGGAAGTGGGACAGACTTCCTGACATACGATGCAGGGTCCGTTGCCGGACCACGGAAGGCAGCGCCCCCTGTAAACATAGGCGGAACCGATTTTAATGGGACGTTCAATCTTTTCCTTGGCTGTTATCTCATCAATGGCCCCGGTTGGGCATACACTGCCGCATAAGGTGCAGGTATATTCGCAGTAGCCCTGGACCATGATAAGATGGGGTGTCCAGAAGCCTGCCAGACCTGCCTCTAAAAGGGTCGGGTTGATGACATTCGTGGGACATGCCTTCATGCAAAGGCCGCACCTCTGACACAGTTGCAAGAAGTCCCTTTCGGGCAAGGCCCCTGGTGGTCTGATCAAGCGTGGATCTGAAACGTGGTGTTCAGTGCCGTCGAGTTTTGTTAGAAAGGGGAGGGATATACCAGCCGCCAGGCCCCCGAGCACGGCCCGCCGACCCATATCAGGTCTTCTGTTCGATTTAGGAGCCCATCTGAATTTAAAGGAGAGGGCACCCTCAGGACAGGCATCAAAGCAATTGAAACACGACAGACATTCAGCGTTTTCCCAGATCTGGCTCGGCATGGGTGAGGCGGCCCCCTGGCAGCTTCTGGAGCATAATTTGCAGTCCGTGCATGCGGCTTCATCCTTTTCCAGCCTAAGCAACGTAAACCTCGAAAATATCCCCAGGAGGGCCCCGAGGGGGCACAATATGCGGCACCAGAAACGGGGTCTGATCCTGTTGAGAAAGAGAATAACAAGAAAGATCAGTCCGATAAGCCAGCCCGTTTTGTATACTGGATAGCCATAACCGAAGACCGGCGAGACAATGACTTCAGCAGCATAGCTCAGATGGTTCAGGGCCTTGATGTCACTGGCTGCCATAACATCGAAGATTTCTTTGAGGCCTAAACCCGTGCCGGGAAGTATTGCCAGTGCCAGGGATCGAAAAAGCAAAGAGATTGGATCAAGCAGTCCCACCAGATTAGGAGTAATGAGGGCAGTCATAAGGACTGTTATGAGGAGGAAATACTTAATCCTCTGCCCCGGTGTTTTTTGATTTGCCCGGATCATGCGGTCCCCCTTGAGGGCAGGTTTCACCGAGCCAGCAATGTGATGGATCGTGCCGAGGGGACAGATGAAGCTGCAGAATACCCTGCCAAGAAAGAGGGTCACAACAAGCAGGCCGAGGGCCCATCCGAATCCATGCATAAGACGGTGACCTGATAGCAGGCTGGATAGCCAAACCAGGGGATCGAGCTGGAAGAAGAACTTCACCGGATGATCCAGTCTCAGATCGAGGTCACCCGAAAAAATGAGCGAGTACTGAAGGTAGGCATCCTCCGGGAGTCGGCTTTCCACCAGCAGAAAAAGGAAGAAGCCCAAGAAAGCTGTCTGGCTGATTCTACGCATCCAGACAAGGCGCTTGGCTCTCAAAGGGCGACCTTTCTCTGGGTTAATCCCTGGGGGTCATAGCTTCCGAGACCCCACTTCTGTCCGAGACGGATAAAGCCGATCTCGTTTGGCTGATAGCCAAAGAGCCCTGCCGCCTTTGCATCTACAGCAACAGGGTCATTGCCAAGGATAAGCGTGTTCTTGACGGCTACATCCGAAGGGCTTCCACCGGAAGGGCCGTTCGTTATCATGACCCGCGTGGCATCTATGAGGGTTAGAGTGGGATTGAAAAACTGGGCCAGATCCACAATGCTCTGATGAATGTCCTGATGAAGGGAACTTCTCCTTCCGCCCACACCCCCTATCCAGTTCTTCATGCCCAGTGTCAGTGTGCTCAGTCCGTGGACCTTGGCAATCGGTACATTCAGAACCTTGTCTGCCTCCACAAAGGGCACAAAGACCCGCCAGACATCCAGGCGGTGCCCATTCAGTTTCATCGGCCTCAGGAGGGAGGCTCTTGGGAAAACGAGGTCTGCGCCTGTTTTCTTGGCCACTTGACCTATGCCGGTTAGGGCAAAACAACGCCTGGCATCATGTATGGTGTGGTCTGCGATCCTGACCTTCTTGGCCCCTGCATCAAGGCAGAGTTCAACGACCGCTTCCACGACCTCGGGATTTGTTGTGGCTGCCAGTTCTGGACGCCTGGCCCAGGAGATATTCGGTTTTATCGCTACCACATCTCCCTTTGAAACAAACTGACCCATACCTCCGGCAGCCTCAAAGACCTTACGCGTCAGTTCCTTGATCTTATAGCCCTCCTTGGAACCGACGCCTTCAACGAGAAACCTGTTATCCGCAGTTGCGGCGTGTGTTGTACCTGTCGGCAGCAAGGGAGACACGCCAAGAGCGGCTCCGGCGAAGCCGGCCGATATCCGGGCGATGCGCTTCAGGGATTCTCTTCTGGTTATTGGATGGTTCGTTTCCATGGTCACCCCTCCTTTACGACGGGAGTATGTGAGCATTTTTGGTCCCGTTATTGAGGGACAACACCCCATGGGGACCAGGACACATTTCCGAGACGGGTTAACGGTAAGATTGGCTCAAATTGCGCACCCGTGTCAACAGATTGTTGTCAGGACAAATGGGCTTTCGTATGAGATGGACCAATATGGCATCCAAATTCCATTGAAAAGGCCAAGAGGTTTTGCTATATGAACCGCATGAAGCGTCTTTCATCGTACATCCTTTGTGCTTTCATTCTCCTGGGTTTTGCTGTCCCCGGCCACTCTTATGTCATGCCCGCCGAACAGATCCTGGACTTCATGATCAAGCAGTTTGGCTCGACTCGCACCTTTGTCGTATCGCAAAAGACCGTGATCTATGACCCTAGCCTTGAAGGCGGGATGCGTGAGCTCGATGGGACCATCTACTATCGGTATCCTGATCAGTTCAGGTATGAAGTGAGCACACCAGAGGGCGAGCAGCTTCGTGTAGTTGGTCCTGGGGGTGCCGTCTTTGTGGCGGATGGGAAGATTATTGCGGAAAGAGAAAACACCTTCGATCACTTCAAAGACCTTTTACTGTACCGACGGGCGGATCTCCTGCTCGACCGACTCTCTCAACTCGATGTCAATCTCGATGTGGTGAGTCTTGGAAGGTACAAAGACAGGATTGCCTATGTTGTCGGGGCCAACTACCCAGATGAATCTGTGCCTCAGGTTTGGATTGAGAAGAAGACCTTCAGACCGTTGAGATGTCTTCTGAAGAGTGGCCCATATGGTGCGGATCTGGAAGAAATAGAGTATGCGGACTATATAGCCTTGGACAAGAAGAGGTGGTACCCGGAACACATCCTCTTTTACAAGGATGGCGGGCTCGCGAAGATGTATGTGTTAAAGACTTTCAGAATTAATCCAGAGCTGCCCGATCAGTTGTTTGACATTGCATATCTCAAGACGATCTACGAGCCCGTTACTTTTGTTCAACCATCTTCTTTACCCGAATCCGATCTGGATGAAGTACAGAAGACTATCAGGGATTTCAGAAAGACTTTTGAATGATGGAGAAAATCATTATTGAAGGGGGCCACCGCCTGGAAGGCACGGTAGCCGTGAGCGGGGCCAAGAATGCGGCTCTTCCCATCCTGGTCTCTGCGCTTCTAACCGAGGGGTGGAATACGTTTGATAATGTGCCGGACCTCAGGGATATCAGGACGATCAAAAGCCTGCTGGCGGACCTTGGGGTTCAGGTCGAAACCAGCGGAAGCGTGGTGAAGCTCGATGCCAGCGGACTGAATAGCCATGAGGCTCCGTATGATCTGGTTCGAACCATGCGGGCCTCGGTCCTTGTCCTGGGGCCGTTGCTGGCCCGCCTGGGGCGTGCTCGGGTTTCTCTACCAGGAGGGTGTGCCATCGGTGCCCGCCCAATCGACCTTCATCTCAAAGGCTTTGAAGCACTTGGAGCAAAGATTTCACTCAACGAGGGCTATATCGAGGCAGAGGCCCCGTCACTCAAGGGGGCTGAGATCTATTTCGACATTTCAACGGTAACCGGAACAGAAAATCTGATGATGGCGGCTGTTCTGGCCGAAGGATGTACCACCCTGAGGAATGCAGCTCGCGAACCTGAGGTTGTGGCCCTGGCCGAGGTCTTGAGTCAGATGGGTGCCCGGATCGAGGGTGCTGGTACAGCGGTTATTAAGATAACAGGAGTCGAGGCCCTGAAGCCGACCTCATTTACCGTAATACCCGACAGGATAGAGGCCGGCACTTTTTTGGTAGCTGCAGGAGTAACCCAGGGGGATATCAAGATTGAGGGCTGCGAACCCAGCCATCTTCAGGCTGTCATCAATAAACTCAGACAAACAGGGATCACTATTGAACAGGAACCAGGAGGCCTTCGCGCCATAGGTGCGGAGACGATTTCCAGCACGGATGTCAAGACCCTCCCATATCCCGGCTTTCCCACTGACATGCAGGCCCAGTTTATGGTCCTGATGTGTCTGGCAAATGGTTTGAGCGTGACCTCAGAGACTGTTTTTGAAAATCGCTTCATTCATGTGAGTGAGCTTCAGCGCATGGGCGCAGACATCACGGTGTCGGGGCACGCCGCTGTGGTCAAGGGCGGCGGAGGGTTGACAGGGGCGCCTGTCATGGCAACCGACCTTAGGGCAAGCGCCTCGCTTATCCTGGCCGGTCTGGCCGCAACGGGAACCACAGAGGTTTCCCGGGTTTATCATATTGATCGTGGATATGAGGCGATTGAGAAGAAGCTGACTCAACTGGGCGGGCACTTGGAGCGGGTTCCGGGGTAAAGGGGGATGTCCCCACAATCTTCCGAAACTAATTGTGACAGAGACTTTGTGAAAGGAGGAAAAATGAAGTCATTAATAGGCCTGCTGATTGCGATAAGTTTTCTGGTTGCTGCCCCTGCTTTTGCTGAAAAGCCCGACTGGGCAGGCAAGGGGAAGCACGCGGAAGGGCAGCTCGAAGAACAAGGGAAGGCGATGGATTCGGAGACAGATGATGCAGTTGAAGAAATGAAAGAAAAGGGGAAAGCTAAAAAAGGGAAAAAATGGAAAGAGTCTCGCGACTTGGGTGAAGAGGCTGAGGAAGAGCTCGAAGAAGCTGACAAGAAACTGAAAGGTGCCGGGCATAAGAAAGAACAAATGGGAAAGGAAGGTTTTGACAAACAGCGTGAAAAGAAAGCTGGACAAGTTCAAAAAGAGTTAGATAAAGGCTCAGAAATGGGACAAGAGGCTCGCCAGAAGCGGAAAAAATGGTGGAAGTTCTGGGAGGAATAAGCCTAAGATCGGTTTAACAAAGCGAATCCGTAAATGGGGACGCTATTAACTTATAAACTTACTGCACAGCCAGCGGTTATGCGTTAGTGATCATTTGTAAACGTAAATTAACAGGTTAACAAGGTAACTGGGTTCATAACCTCTTGGCATGTTGGACCTTCTAAATGTCCAAATGTCATGGACATCTCCACAATCTTCTTGTGGGGGGTTGCATCATGGCGAATATGAAAGTGCGGATTAACGGAATAAAGCAGAAGCGCCTGAGGGTAAAGGAGGGCGCATTTGTGATACTTCGACCTTCCGATGTCCACGTAGGCCGACTCCTGGATATCAACATGCAGGGGCTTACGTTTGAATATGTGTGCGGGAATGAGCCTGCAAGCCACCCAAACGAATTAGAGATCTTTGAGATTGAAACCGCTTTTCGCTTGAACAAGGTACCATGCCAAATCGTTAATGATCTGACGATCCGCAATAACCCTATGACCTCTACGAACAGAAGACGATGTGATGTGAAGTTTGATAAGTTAACACCCGACGAAATCTGTTTGTTGGGATATTTCATCCAGAACCACACCATGGGTGAAGTGGAATAAGAACCACTATATTCACCCCCACTGCCTCTCACTGGCCAACAAACTTCAAGATAGCCTTAAACAGGGAAGCGCTGTGGCTAACCTGGCCATAGGCCTCTTCTTTTGTCATCAGCCTATTGTCAGCCTCCATCTTGTACCCAAGCTTCAGGGACAGATTTGCAATCCGGGCTATTTCCCATGCCAGTTCTTCTTTTGAAGTGATGGTAATTGGGTATATTCTTATCTTGTCAAGATTGTCCAATATGTCATCGTTTATGATTCCATCAACTGCGACATGATGCTCTTCATTAAACGAACCGTAATGCGTGTTGTGAAGAGGCTGAGACAGATCGCTAACATAGTGGCCGGAAAACGCCAGGTGGTATTGCGCGTATTTCCCTTGCCGTTTGTCTGCGGTATAGTCTCTAAGTGACGCAATGATTGCTCCATAGAGGTGACCCCTCTCATCAATTTTATTGTACAGGTCCACCTGACGCAAGACCGTCTGCGGTGTAACGACCGTGCCGCGTGCCTGGTTACAATAATGATTATGCGCTTCTTTCTTCCCAGCTTTTATTTTGGCCATATCGGCACCTGTGGCATTAAACCACTTATCATACCCGGCAGCCTTAAGAATCGCAACGTGGGTTTCATCGTGCCAAGCCGATGCGTAGTTTGGGCATGCGGAAATGATGAGGGCCACTATTGCCAGGCATCCGTAAGACCTCAACCTTGTCATCTTTGACTCCTTTGTTTCCATAGATCTTTGCCAACACCTTCACTCAGCTTACAATTTCATTTAGATATCTTCAATAGAATCTCGTGCTATCGCTCATCAATTATGGCACGGTATCTTGAATTGGCGTCCAGAATACCCGATTAGAGATAATGGGAAGAACGTTCTAATAATCCTCTCCTCCAAATATTAGAGATAATGTAAAGACATCAAAAGTCGGCACACACCTCGAAAAAGCCCGTTTTTCGTTGCCAATCTGGTTTCAATATGGTTTTCATATCTTGACATTTCCTAAACTATAGATAATGGGAAGTTATCTTTAATTCTTAGCCCCGGGAACCAAACCCAACATCTTGTGTTCAATGACTATTTTTCTGTAGCCGTCACCCCTTCATCCAAAACTACTGGTTTTTAATGCGTATTTGCTCCGCAAAAATCGAGTGTTGACTTCTCGTAGCATCTATGCTTAGCGAGTATTCTGGGGGGTGTACCAGGACAATGCAACACGTCATAGCTGGAGAAAGGAGGGTATTTCTATGCCAACTTATATTGGATTATATAAATTGACAGACCGGGGAATCAAATGGGTGAAGGATGCACCTGTTCGTCTCAAAGAAGCTATTGAAGGTGCGGAAGCGATGGGAGTCAAGATAATAAGCGCCTACGCAGTCATGGGCGAATATGACTATGTGAGTATCGGTGAGTTTCCCAGTGAGGAAGCTGCTATGACCTACAGTATGGCGCTTGGCTCACAAGGGAACGTCAGAGTTACAACGCTTAGAGCGTTCACGAAGGAAGAATTTGCAGGGATGGTTAGCAAGCTGCCTTAGCTTTTTGTTGGTGAGATAGAGAATGATCTCGACCAGAAATGGATATTGTCAATTGCCGACTGTGCCCCTGTCCAGAAGAAAAGCATAAGATTAGATTTCCACATATTGAGGCAGGGTCAGAAATGGCTCTGCCTTTTACCCCTGGGGGCCGTGTTGAGCCCCCAAGGGGATCACACCGAGGGGTTGCTCATGGAACAGGGACTCGAGAAAAAACTGCAGGACATTGTATGCGACTTAGAGTGCGGAAAAGATTTCATTTGCTACAAGTCGGGGCTTGAGACGCTTGGCAAAACAAAAGAGATTAAAGATATTGGACTGAAAGGACACTTTCAGTGTCTCGAGGAAGACACCGAACTCTGCCTATTCTCAGTGGTTTTTGCCAATCGTAGCGTTTGCAACTGTCCCCTCCGTATCCACATCGCCAAGAACATGGGGAAGTAACCCAAGTACACCTTGGTTGCGAGGAGGTTGTGCTATGACCAGGACGAAAGAGCCGGTTGAGCGAAGAAAGCATGAGC
>JAQYVR010000072.1 GCA_030145395.1 Desulfobacteria bacterium | reverse complement strand
TCGGACGATATCCAGATCAAATCTGATCGGCTCGCTTCTCGAGGACCAGCTGCTGCCGTAAGGCAGAACGGCCGTCCTTCCAGACGGTTCATATCAAGCTAATTTCCGGCTTTCCACACAGACGACTCTTGCGTATTCTTGATAAAATGTATAAATACAAGTAGCTGCGGACACTGACAGAGCAACAGGGTGCAACCCATGTTTTTTAGATTCAAACGAACAATCTATCCTCTATTCGTTCCTGCCGGACTTATCATTTTTTCAGCATTAGTCATTTGGAAATGGCCTGACCTTATGCAAAAGGTCAATGGGGTGAAGGAGGTAAAGGCAGTTCTTGTGATCCTGCCTGTGCTGCCCTATGTTGTTTTCTTCATAGGCATCATCATGGGATGGCGTTATGACAACACAGGGATGATGCTTGCTTCACTTACACTGGCCGTTTCATACCTTGCTCTCAGCAGATTCATGCTCGGAAACCTACCGGAAGAAGTGATAGGTCCATCCATCCTTGAAACCGTGACGTTTCTGCTGCCGCTAAATCTTGCCATCTTTACCATGCTGACAAAGCGGCGAATATTTACCTCAACGGGTGTTCTTTGTGTGTTTCTGATATTGCTGCAGATCTCCGCTGTGATCCTCTTTTGTTTTCCAGCCCATCCTACGTGTTCTCAGCTGCTGTCCAAGATGGATAGTGTGTCACCTGATGCTGCAACTAAACTCACCGGATTCCTAACAGGACTTCGTTCCTTCCTCCACGACAGGTCCTTTATTAAATATGATAATGTTTCAACACTTTCAGTACTGGCTTATGCCTTTGCATTATTCTTCGTCCTGATACGCTTTTTGCTGAGGAGAGATGCCATAATGGCAGGCTTCCTGGGTGTCATTGTTGCGACCTTTCTCGGCGTTACGGCGGGTGGCCCGGAACCTGCCTATATGATCTATTTCTCAGCAGCAGGCCTCATCCTGATTGTTACTAGCATTGAGGCATCTTTTTCAATGGCCTACGTTGATGAACTCACAGGTTTACCCGGACGAAGAAGTCTGAACCAGACCCTGATCAATCTAGGCAAAAAATATTCAATTGCCATGATTGATATTGATCATTTCAAGAAGTTCAATGACCGATACGGTCACAAGACAGGTGATCAGGTGCTCAAGATGGTTGCATCCAAGCTGCGAGGCATGTCGGGCGGAGCAAAAATCTTCCGTTATGGAGGGGAGGAATTCACAGCGATATTCCCTGGAAAGTCTGTTGAAGATGCCATACCGCATTTGCAAGAATACAGAGAAAGTATGGAGTCCAGCCCCTTTGTTGTTCGAAGCAAAATACGCAGGAAGAGTACGTCGAAAAACAGAGGTAAAAGCAAATTGTCTGGCGTGAAGCGCGCAAAGGTGACGGTAAGTATTGGTGTTGCCGAACTCGACAAGAATCACACCAATCCTGAAAAGGTATTGAAGGCCGCGGACAGGAGGCTATACAAGGCAAAGAAGGCGGGGCGGAATCGGGTGAAGAGCTAAAAGTAGTGATTGGTGTTCAAAGGTTCTATTGACTGATTTTCATATCAACAGTGTTTGCTTGGAATCCCACAATCTTCATGTTCGATTTTTTCATTTGATTTATCTTCTCAACGGATCAGGAAGGCCCTATGAGCAAAACTATATGAGGCGAGTCTTTAAGCGGATTCTGAAGAAGGCGAAGCTAAGAGACTGTAAGCTTCATATTTTCAGGCATACCTTTGCAAGCCTACTTCTGAGCCAAGGAGAAGACCCTGTTTACGTCAAGGAACAGCCAGGACATTCAAGTATTCAGATTACCGTAGACATATACGGACACCTGATTCCGGGAGCAAACAAAGCGGCCGTGAACAAGCTTGATGACGCACCCACTCGTCAAGAATCTAACCTAACTGCCTGTAATTACTAGGGGTGGTGCCGAAGGGGAGACTCGAACTCCCACGGGCATACGCCCACTAGACCCTGAACCTAGCGCGTCTACCAATTCCGCCACTTCGGCATCTCGGAAAGCATAAAAAGGATTGATTTTCTAATGTGAGTACATTATATATTAGCGTTTAAGTTATTTGTCAAGGCGGACGTTAACGGATTGAGCATGCAAATTATAGAAGATCTAAAAGAAATCTCCAGCCCGTTTAAGAATGCCGTGGTAACCACGGGCAACTTCGACGGAGTTCACATAGGTCACCAAGCCCTTTTCCGTCAGGTAATTGAAAAGGCCGAAAGCATTGACGGCACCTCTGTCTTAGTGACGTTTGTGCCTCATCCAATCCGGGTCATTAATTCCAACAAGCACTTTCCCATCATAACTCGCTATGATCAAAAGGTCGAATTGATTGGCGAAACAGGCGTCGATACGCTCATATGCATTCCATTTACCCGAGAGTTTGCGGCCACCCCTGCCCGCACTTTTGTGAAGGACATACTGTGCGAGCTGATTGGCATGAAAGCAATTGTTGTGGGGCAAGATTACTCCTTTGGGCGAAAGCGTGAGGGGAACGTCTCTTTGTTGAAAGAAATGGCTGTAAGCCATGGCTTTGAAGTGATCATCTCAGGATGGATTGAAGTGGAAGGCTACCGGATTAGCAGCACTGAAATCCGAAACCTGGTGACGGAGGGGAAGGTAGAGGAAGCTGAGAAACTATTGGGGCGTCATTATCAGGTGCGTGGTGAGGTTGTTCGTGGCCGAGATCGCGGGGCAAAATTATTGGGATTTCCCACCGCCAACCTGACGCTGTATGATGAACTCTGTCCCAAGACAGGGGTGTATGCCGTGACCGTGGAGCACGATAGCGTCCAATACAAAGGCGTGGCCAATATCGGATACAGCCCTACCTTCAAGAACGGTCAGTTCGGGGTGGAGGTTCACATATTTGATTTTGACGACACGATCTATGAACAACCCATCCGTCTAAACTTCGTCCATCGCCTGAGAGACGAAAAGAAGTTCTCAGGACCTGAATCATTGGCAGCCCAGATCAAGCTGGATATTGAAAAGGCTCGGGAGCTTTTATCCGGCGAATGATTATGTGTTCTTTCTGTCCCAAAACCCCCTGTACGTAGATTCATCCACACCAGGCAACACATCTTAAGGCGTTATGTTCTGGAACAAGAAAATCATCCTACCTCTTATTAGTGGGCTTTTCCTGTCCGGTATTGCCCTTTATGTGGTCTTCAGGAATATCCCCATGCACGAGTTGGTGGACTATTTGAAGACCGTGAATTACTGGTGGGTCATCCCTTCCTCAGCGGTCATACTCCTGGGTTTTGTTATCAGGGTGGTCAGGTGGCAGCTTCTTCTTAGTCCTTTTAAGAAAACGGACTTCTCAAGCGCTTATCACCCTCTTATGATCGGATTCATGCTCAATTGCATTTTGCCTGCCCGGATAGGCGAAGTGGCCCGGCCGGCTATCTTTTACAAGAGGGAAGGGGTTGCTTTTTCCAAGGTGCTGGCTACGGTGGGGGCGGAAAGGGTCTTTGATGTCCTTGTCCTGCTTATTTCTTTTGTTATTGTCCTTGCCTGTGTTGAGATCAGCCCAACCCTTGATCTGACGTTCGGGGAATATCATCTGAACAAGGCCACGCTTGAAAGAGTTGGCGTGACAACCCTGCGGCTGTGTCTGGGACTGATGGTATGCATTGCCTTGGTGAGCGTTAAACAGAGCCACAGGTTTATAAGACGTGCGATCCTGAGCCTGCCGCGTTTGCTTCTTTTTGCCAGGAGTTCCTTTAAGGAAAAAGTCAGAGAGAGACTCTGCGTGAGACTCGTCCGCATTTTCGACAACCTGGCCGCTGGATTCGATATCTTGAAGAGCCCTAAAAAGGTGGCCCTTTGTCTTGGTCTTTCGTTTGTTGCGTGGGCAGTGGGCGGGTTTTCTTACTATGTAATGTCGCTTGGCTGCCCTGGCATTGAACTCTCCTTTCTTGAAATGTATGCGATGATGGTGATCCTCTGCTTCTTTATTGCCCTTCCGTCTGCTCCGGGTTTCTGGGGCATCTGGGAAGCGGGGGGCGTGTTTGCTCTTTTGATCTTTGGTGTAGCGAAGAAGGAGGCTCTGGGGTTCAC
The DNA here is from genome assembly GCA_030145395.1 of Desulfobacteria bacterium. Classification (GTDB taxonomy): domain Bacteria; phylum Desulfobacterota; class Desulfobacteria; order Desulfobacterales. The sequence goes on along the minus strand of JAQYVR010000072.1, from coordinate 2,632 downwards.
CTTAGCCAATCATGTCATTCAGATGCTTCCCGTGATCGTTGTAGGTCTTATTTCGGCGATTATCACTGGCGTCAATGTTGTGCAGGTAGCCTACACAAGCACCGAAGATCCACCCGGGGAAGAAGGTGCCAAAATTTAGCCCGGATATTTCATAATGAATGTTCGGGTTAGATGAACCAGGCCATTTACACTGACGAGGTGCCGTATGAACATCTTGAAGACTGTGGACGTGGAGGAGAGCCCGTGGATTAGGCCCAGAAGGGTCGTTTATGAGAATGACAAGGGGCAGGTGTTGAATTGGGATTATATCGAACGTGTCAATGCCCGTAGCTCTGTCCTCATCATGCCGCGGTTCAAGGAATCAGGAGACTTGATTTTCATCAGACAGTACAGGGTCATTCTGGACTGCCACGTGATCGGCTTTCCTGCCGGGGTTATCTCACATGGTGAGGATATTGAGATGTGTGCCCTTCGTGAGCTGGAAGAGGAAACCGGGTACAAGGGAAGCATCGTACAGATCTCGCCCGAGCTGACCCTTAACAGTGCACTGATTAAGGAAACCGCACACTGTGTGGTCGTCGAACTGGAGGAAGATGCTACACCACAGGAACAGGAACTCGAGCCCTCCGAGAAGATTGAAGTTTACAGAGTGAAAAAAGATCAACTGGGGGCCTTCTTCGAGCAGGCAGACGCAAGAGGGGATATAGTTGGCGCGGGGCCTTGGTGTATGCTGATGGCCTGTCAATACCTATGAACCCTCACAAACTCCATCATCATGCTTATGAACGGCATGAACAACGGACTGACATGAGCAGCTATCAGATCATATTTATGGGGACGCCGGATTTTTCGGTTCCAACTTTGAAGGCCCTTCACGAAAACCAGCATAAAGTACTTGCGGTCGTTACTCAGCCAGACCGGCCAAAAGGGCGAGGACGTCGTCTTGTTCCATCTCCGGTCAAGGAGGTTGCCGGAACGTTTGGCTATCCCGTGCTACAGCCACACAAGATTGAGGAACCCTGGTTTGTCGAAGAACTCATAGCTATGGACCCTGACCTCTTTATTGTGGTTGCCTACGGACAAATCTTGCCAGGATCCTTCTTGTCGATTCCCCGCCTTGGGGCGATCAACATTCATGCTTCACTCCTTCCCAAATACCGGGGGCCTGCACCCATCCAGTGGGCAATTATCGATGGAGAGCAGGAGACCGGCGTCACGACTATGTGGATGGATGAAGGAACGGACACAGGAGACATCCTGCTGAGCGCCAAGGTTTCGATCATGCCAGACGATACCTCAGGGAGTCTTCACGGACGGCTGTCTGAGGCCGGGGCACAGCTTTTGATCGACACGTTGGAGAAACTCAAGACAGAGAATCTCTTGGGCACACCGCAAGACAAGTCGGTTGCCACTTACGCACCATTACTGAAGAAGAAAGATGGGAGCATAGACTGGACCAAGGATGCCATATCACTGGATGCCTTTATTCGAGGAATGAACCCTTGGCCGGGTGCCTTTACATTGCTCTTTGGCAAAAGACTCAAGGTATTGCAGGCGAAAAACCTTCAGGGTGCAGTCAAGGAAAAGCCGGGTACTGTGTTGGAAGGATTCCCGGGGGACTTCAACGTGGCAACGGGCCGCGGCACATTGGCGCTGAAGGAGGTTCAGCTCGAATCTGCAAAGCGTCTCCCGGTAAAAGAGTTTTTGAGAGGCTGCCCTGTGCCGCCTGGCACACGTCTTGGATAGTCATGCCATGGTAGCCATTTCCCGCCGTATCTCCTTGTCGGTTTTGAATGGTCTGGATGACTCAAATGTGTTTCCGGAACATTTGCTTCACAAAGCCTTTGAACGGGAGCCACAGCTCATCAGGAAGGATCGGGCTCTTGCTACCGACCTGGTCTATGGTGTGCTTCGCTGGCGGAGCCGCCTTGACTGGGTGATCTCCCGACTCTCGAACACTGCTTTCCACAAGATTGATGGGTCCGTCCTGAACATTATCCGGCTGGGCCTCTATCAGATCCTTTTTCACTCCCGTATTCCTCCTTCTGCTGCAGTAAACGATTCGGTTGAAATGACTAAGGCTATAGCACCCCTGTGGGTGGTTCGTTTTGTAAATGGTTTGATGCGATCTGCCGTGCGGAGAGCAAGAGAGATACCTATGCCGGATTATGCTGATAATCCGGTTCAAGCCATTGCCGTGAGAGAATCCCACCCTTTGTGGCTGGTCGAACGATGGGTGGACCGTATAGGCGTGGAAGAGACAAAACAGCTCTGCATGGCAAACAATCGGATCCCTCCCCTGACTGTCCGGGCCAACACACTCAAGGCCAGTCGGCAGGATCTGCATAACTCATTAAAAGACTTTGTTGGGAAAATAGAACCAACCAGGTTTGCCCCGGATGGGCTATCACTAAGGAGATTAAGGGATTCTATTGGCGACATTCCCTCATTCAAGGATGGCTGGTTTCAGGTCCAGGACGAGGCTGCTCAACTCATCACTCATCTGCTCGACCCAAAACCGGGTGAAAGAGTACTGGACGCGTGTGCCGGCTTAGGTGGCAAGACGGGCCACATTGCACAGCTTATGAAGGATAACGGCCAGATCAAAGCAATGGAAAAGCAGTCTTGGAAA
>JAQYVR010000041.1 GCA_030145395.1 Desulfobacteria bacterium | reverse complement strand
AACCGACAGCGCTAAATCTTCGCGTTGATTCTCCCGCAGTCCTGCGGGATCGCCCTTGCGGGCAGCCCGACGGCTGTCCAATTCCGCTTTCCTGCGGAATTGCCCTTGAACTTGAACAAAATTGAACATTTTTCAAAGGTCTCATACTACGACCGGATATACGCCATCATTATTATCGACTGGGTACCCTGCGCCAAACCCCGAAACTACCGACTTGCGGACGGGCTCCCATCATACCGTAGAAGGGCAGGCTGTTTCATCCCTCCACTGGGGATCGTCCCACTCAGCTTTTCTTTATCCGCCTTCGCAGAAGACCACGGGCTTGCCCGTGGATGAATGCGCAAACAATCAATATGCTGCGGCGCGATGTCGCCCCGAAGCTGAGGCGGATAACCGCGTCGTAGCCGAAGGCGAAGACGGGTACTTTAGTGGGACCACGGGGTTACCCGTGGAGCTCCATCTGTTACCTTCCGTCTGACGGTTACATTCATTCAGATAGACTTCGTTTCGTCCATATCTTCTTGCCACCTGATATCACCCTGCCAGTTTGTTGCTGCTATTTTGTTCGCAATAAAATGGTATTGTCTTTTGCACAACTTGTGGCATACTGTGCGACGGTGACGAACAATCATCCCGGCACCTTATGGGGAGGGCATCATGGTCAAACAGAAAGAAGCTGTTGAGCAAAGGCAACACAAACGGTTTCGAGTCCAGGACGGTGCGATTGTAATATTCAAGCCCTCTGATGCCGGAATGGGTCGACTAATAGATATCAGCATGGGCGGACTTACGTTCGATTACCTTACAAGCCAAGCCCCACCAACAGTTGAAGCAGCTAAACTCGATATACTCCTGACAGACAGCGCTTTCAGTCTGTATGACGTACCATGTCAAAGCATTTGGGAGTTGACAATCTACGAAAAGCCCCCGACTTCTAAATACAGGAAGCGATGTGGCGTGAAGTTTGGCGAGTTGACGTCTGAACAGAGACGTCTGCTCGAATATTTTATCGAAAAACACACCACAGCAGGAGAGAAGCAAGTTTAGGATCAAAGTCTACGTCGTATTGTGAAGCCTCCCCAACCTGAACGGGGGGAGGGCCTTCGCGCCTTTTCATTCTTCTATTCTGATGTCCTTCACCAACCTGGTGTCTCCCACCCACACTATAGCCCATCTCAAAAACAGGTCTGAGTTTCCATGGCGGCGTTGCGGGTCGGCTTAAAATGGTCATCCCGCCGTCAGGTGGGGCCCTGAACCCTGATCCACATTATGGAGATGGGCTCTAGTGTCGTGTCCCAGCAGCTATTTACAAAAGTCACAGTTCACATGATCTGCACGTTTGGTAGAGAACGCGTAAAATTCGAAGCACGAAGTTCGAAATATCAAAGCTCAAATGTTCCAATGTTCTAACAGGTCTTGGGTTTTGGTCATTTGGTATTCGGATTTGTTTCGGATTCAGATATTCGAATTTGCGGCTGACGCCTTGAAAAGAAGCGGATTTATGAGATCGTCTGTGGGGGTCCTGTGCGATCTTTAAAATTATGTAAGTTATTCATGGGACGCAACAATAGGGACTTTTTGACCCGTCATGTTGCCCAATGGTTTCAGCCAGTTAGTAGCCCATCTTAGTTAAGGTTTTCTCCGGTAAGTTTTCCTCAATCAATTAGTATTTTTCCCTCAATCAACTGGTATTGTCATGTATAGAGTGTGCCTAAGAATGTCCGATAGGATAATTGAAGCCAGCATATCTGAATGATTCCAGAGCACCAAGAGAATAGGAAAGGGGGTCCCAGATGGAACACGTACATATAGCGCATATAGAAGCAAACATGCCCGGTCTAGAAGTGCTCGAACGTTGTAACTGCTACAAGCCGGGTTTCGGGTTTACCTGTGAAGCACAAGATGTAGGGCTCGACTCGTATATTGAGTGTCTGGAGAAGGATTCATGCAGGTGTCCGTTTTCGATGTCCTATGCCGATTCCCATTACTGTACGTCTCCAGCTCGTGTCTATATCGCTAAGGAAATAGAAAAGTGACTTGGGATACCCTGCCTTAACGGATTGTCCAGGTGAGGTCGTATCCCAAGCGGGAAGTCTGGGGCCGGCGGCGAAATTTTGTCTCACCACACCTATCTAACATATCATAGGATGAGACAACCGACCCCGGCTCCGGATTGCCCTGCACTTGCCTCACTCAGAAGCGACCTTATCAGTTCAAATTCAATTCAGCCTGACAATACCCGGCAGCGACTTGACCGGCTCGCTCCCCTAGATAGTTTGACACGCATTTTTTGAATTGCTTTATTCTATTCTTTCTGTTACACGATGAAGCCAAATTAATCATTAATAGGAGAATGTTATGAAAAAAGCTTTGATTTTACTTGCAGTTGCCGCACTTTTTGTATGTTCATGTGGAAAAGAGCAGTCAGACAAGCCGGAACATGCCGCCAAAACGGCAATCACAAAGGCAGATCTTAAGACAGAAGACGACAAAGTCAGTTACAGTCTCGGTTTTTCAATGGGTTCCAATTTTAAGAAAGAAGAAATGAAGGTGAAGCTTGAGATTTTCCAAAAAGGTATGAAAGACGGCTTCACTGGCAGCGGGCAGATTCTTAATGAAGAAGAAATAAGCAAAACGATGATGGTCCTACAACAGAACATGAGGACCAAAAAGCAGGCGGAATATCAGAAAAGAATGGAAGAAATGAAGAAGAAGGGTGAAGCGAACAAGGAAAAGGGGAAAGCATTCCTTGAAGAAAACAAGGCAAAAGAGGGTGTTGTAACGCTCAAAAGTGGACTTCAGTACAAGATCCTCAAGAAGGGAACCGGAGCTTCTCCAAAAGCAACAGACACTGTAAAATGCCAATATAGAGGAACAACAATTGACGGAAAAGAATTTGACAGTTCATACAAACGCGGTGAACCTGCCAAATTTGCTCTCAACCGGGTTATAAAGGGTTGGACAGAAGGTCTGCAACTCATGAAAGAAGGTGGGAAATGGCAGTTTGTTGTCCCTGCAGAACTGGGTTATGGGGAAAGAGGGGCAGGACAAAATATCGGGCCTAATGAAGTACTTGTTTTTGAGATTGAACTTATTGGAATAGAAGAACCAGAAGCAAAAGAACCGGAGAAAAAAGCTAATTCCAACTAATTATTAAAGATCACTGTTATATATCCGCGCTTTTGCCCATTTCCGAAGCGTAATAATATCTCTTCTATATGTTCACTCCTGGCTGTGACGAGAAGCTTAGCGCAGTCAGGAGTGGCATAATCCCATTTTCCGGTCGACCTGCCTGAATTCTACATCATGTTGCATCGAAGTTCTATTCCGTCAAGTTGGCCTACGGTATCAATCCGACTTGACCTGCCGCCCAGGATATGGGGGTTCGCGTTCTGAAGATCAAACCGCCCTCCAAGATTAGAGAGGTTCTCAAGAATATGTTCTGTTTGCTGCAAAAATAACGGTTTAAATCTTGAAGGGGGGCGTTGCGCCAGGAGGAAGTATGGGTTTGACATATGAGTGTTTGCTTGATAGTTTTCATGTTTACTAACCTCAAAGTCCCGATTGTAGCGGGACTTTGAATGCGCGGTCCATTTCGGTCAAACATAGGATGGGAAAACAGCATGAGCGAGCTAAGGATTTTGGTCACGGGAGGTGCGGGTTTCTTGGGCAGTCATCTCTGTGACAGGCTGGTCGAAACAGGTGCTGACGTGCTTTGCCTTGATAATTTCTTCACCGGTTCAAAGGCAAATATCCGACACCTGCTGGATCAGAAGAACTTTGAAATCATTCGTCACGATCTCGTTGAACCGATTTTCTTGGAGGTCGATCAGATTTACAACTTGGCCAGTCCAGCCTCTCCGGTTCACTATCAGTACAATCCAGTTAAGACGGTCAAGACAAATGTAATGGGGACCATAAATATGTTGGGCCTCGCCAAGCGGGTAAAAGCGCGTATCCTGCAGGCTTCCACTTCAGAGGTCTACGGTGACCCTCAGCAACACCCCCAAGAGGAGACATACTGGGGCCACGTGAATCCGATCGGGCCTCGGAGTTGTTATGACGAAGGGAAGCGGGTGGCCGAGACCCTTATGATGGATTATCATCGGCAGAACAAGGTGGACATAAGGATTGCGCGTATTTTCAACACGTATGGCCCCAGGATGGCTGTTTCGGATGGCAGGGTGGTGAGTAACTTCATTGTCCAAGCCCTGGGAGACAATCCCATTACTATCTACGGAGACGGTAGCCAGACCCGCTCGTTCTGCTACGTTTCAGACATGGTTGAGGGGTTGGTCAGGATGATGAACTGCGATGATTTGACCGGCCCTGTGAACATTGGCAACCCCAGAGAATTTTCCATTAAACAGCTTGCCGAGCTTGTGCTCGAGATAACCCAGCCAAAGTCGGAAATTGTCTACAAACCATTGCCAGAGGATGATCCCATTCAACGTTGTCCGGACATTACTCTCGCCAAAGAGAGACTGAAATGGGAGCCTGTGGTTGCGTTGCAGGAAGGGCTGGAAAAGGTCATAGAGTATTTCAGAGAGGTTCTAGCCTGATCTTGCTACGCCTTTAAAGGTCTCTGCGATTTCTTGATTGGAGAGAGGAGTGGGCTCTACGCGTAAATTATACTGTACGGAACGGGAGATTTATCCCATACCCCGGGCTTTGGCAAGATGCTCTGATTGCTTACCGTCAGCCAGGAGTATTCGCTGTTCAAATCTCTGAGCTTCCCGTCTTCAGGGGCTTTAGCGTGCGAGGTATGATGATAGGTAGCCTGGAAGATGACTATGCCTGCCTTGCCTTGTTTGGCAACAACGTAATTCTTCTTGAACGTATTGGTTTTCCATCCATGATTTTCAGCAATCTTTTCCATATCAGTTTTTGAAAGTTTCAAGAGAATATACTTTGAAACGCCTCTTTCCGAGATACGGAAAACAGCCCTCGATTCACTACTTCCCCCATAAACCGTCGAGATACACGGGAGCTTTTTCAGGAATTGGGATGCCACCATGGCCGCTGTTCGGCGCCCGCCCGCTGTCAGAGGAAATCCATAGTATTCAAAGAACTTCTTCTGGATTTCTTCTGCATAAACCTCGCCCTTTTCATACAGATCCTTAGACACATAACGAAGTTCACCGGCAAGATGTTCAGCAGCGTCAGCAATGGGCCAGTCGATTCGAATATGAAAGTGAGAAAGACTATACCGATTTCTGGCCTTAACAGCCGGGTCTCGTCCGATAAGGAGCGCATAATCAACCGGGAGGATGGCCCTGAGAAAGTCAGAGAAATGAGTGGATTCAAAAAGTTTTATGTTTCTGAAATACTTCTTTGAAAACTGAACCGTCTCAGATCGCATCAGATTCTCTTTTGTCACCTTGTTCGCATCAAAGAAGCGTATGTACTTTTTGTAAGTGCTGGGAATGCTATCTTCTGTAAAGATGACGAGGAACCGGTTATGCATCTCATACTCAACATCAGGAATACGAGCTCTTGGTTTCAATTCCCGCATTTCTACAAAGGGATATGGAACGCCTTGGTTTACAAAGTTCTGGTAGGATTCCACCAGGCCGTACTCCAGAAGATAGACCTCAAGTTCATCCCTAAGGCATTCGTAGATTGAACGTCGCAGTCTGTCTTGACGACTTAATAGTTCGCGAAAACCCCAGTGACTCACAGGCCCTCTCCTTATCGACGCCTGAGGATTTGTTGTATTTGTATTTGACTTATATACCTGAGTTCTAAGGTGAAGTCAACGTCTTATAGCGCGGTTTGTGAGAAAGGCAGCGTATTTTGGTTCATCTTGGCAAGTCCCATTCTCTGGGTGGGTGGCTCTACCTGCTATAGTAATGCTCATAAGTATGTTCCGTTCTGAACCATTCATGACTGCCGCAAACGGAACGCATTTTTTGGAACCGCTCTATGCTATCAAGGAGAGTTGGAATAAACGACTGAAGCTCGCTGGAGTCCCGATGAACCCCGATACATCGGGACAAGTCGGGGCGGGGAATGCGTTTGCCCTATCGGTTCAACTGCTGACACGGTTTGAACGCTCTATCCACTCATAGATGCGCTCACGCCAGCAGTAAACAGGAATGGCAAAAGCAAAGGTAATGGCGACCAACAAGGCTAGGGTAGTATAGTCTCGTTGAAAAACCTGGGCTCCTTGCAGACTCAACATGAGCGTGCCTGGAATCCGACCAATACCAGCCATTAGTACAAAAGCCTTTAGTGAAAGACCGGTTAGTCCAAGAAAGATGCAAAGGTAGTCTTTGGGGAATCCTGGAAACAGAAAAAATACAAAGAACAAAATGGCCCCTTGACGTTTCGCCAAGGCATCGAATCTGAGGAGTGATTCAGCTGACACCCACGCTGCGACATATCGTCTTCCCAGAAGGCGGCCCAGCGTAAAGTTGATAACTGATCCAATGGTCAGCCCGACGGTAGAATATACAAGGCCGGGTAAGACTCCAAAGAGATAACCGCCGGCAAATCCGCTCGCCTCACCCGGAATGGGGGCGAGAACGACCTGCAGGATCTGAACCGTAATAAAAGCCAACGGTGCTCCAAAGGGCCCCCAGGCGAGCAGGAACCTCTCGACCCGTCCCTGGTCTGTAACCAGGGCATACCATGACACCATCCTGTCCCAAAGGTGTGGCCAGATGGCGCACACAGCTATAATGAGGCATCCCGCAACTGCGAGGACTGAGAGGGCTAAGGTGATCTTAGCGCGACGGGTCATAACGAAG
>JAQYVR010000040.1 GCA_030145395.1 Desulfobacteria bacterium | reverse complement strand
AGTGGGAAGAAATCCTGCAAAAGAGTTGGCCCGAAATATCTAAAGGTTTGGGCAAAGAGCTTGAGGTATTTTCGGCTTCCGATATGCCGGATAGTGTAAAGACATCGAAACTCGTGACATACCCGAAAAAGCCCGTTTTTTCCCAATCCGCTTTTGATATGGTTTTGATATCTTGACATTTCCTGCAATAGAGGTAATGGGAAGAACTCTTTAATAATCTTCCCCTTCAAATATTAGAGATAATGTAAAGCTGTCTTGAGGTCCCTTTTTCCTTGACAGTCAAGTCCATGTTTCCCATCTTATCCTGGATAAGAAAGGGAGTCATAGTCTCTTCGTATCGGCCTTTCGGAAGAGAGGACGCAAGATTGAAAAGCGTTTCTTTCAAAAACTGTAGCAAATTACCCCTATCCATGAGAAGATTCAGACACAAATGGTACCCAGTGCTAATCAACCGATATGTTTTAATACGTGCCGGGGGAGGTAATCATGAATCCAAGTGGATTATATCCCGAGAGTCCAAATAGCATTGCCTTGATCGGGAATTATTTGCCGCGACAATGCGGTATTGCCACCTTTACGACGGATCTCTTGCAAGCGCTTGCGACCGAGGCCCCCGAGACGGACTGCTGGGCAATGGTGATGAATGATGTGCCTGAGGGGTACTCCTATCCCAATCAAGTGCGCTTTGAGTTGAACGACTGGAACCTGGCGGATCACGGCTTGGCAGCTGATTTTCTCAATATGAACCGGGTCGACGCTGTTTGTTTGCAGCATGAGTTTGGGATCTTTGGAGGGAATTCCGGTAGCCACATTTTGGAACTGCTGCGTAATCTGCGCATGCCTGTGATAACAACATTGCATACTGTGCTAAGGGAACCTGATCCGGAGCGCAAGGCCATTTTTCAAGAATTGGGTAGCGTTTCTGACCGGCTGGTGGTCATGAGCCACAAGGCTGAGGAGATCCTTAAAGAAGTTTACGGCATGCCTCAGGAAAAGATCATTTTTATCCATCATGGTATCCCGGACGTTCCTTTTGTTGATCCTAGTTACTATAAAGAACAGTTTGGAGTGGAGGGGCGAAAGGTCATCTTGACCTTTGGTTTGCTTTCTCCGCGCAAAAGCATTGAGGACATGATCGACGCTTTGCCCGCCATTGTGAGTAAGCATCCGGAAGCTGCTTACATCGTTCTCGGGGCAACCCATCCAAATGTGATAAGGAAAGAGGGCGAGTCTTACCGTCTTTCTCTCCAACTCCGGGCCAGGGAAAAAGGTGTGGAAGACCACCTTATCTTTCACAACAGATTCGTACATCTCACGGAGTTGTGCGAATTCCTGGGAGCTGCTGACATATACGCAACGCTTTATTTCAGCAGGGAACAGGCCGTTTCCGGTACTCTGGCTTATGCTCTCGGGGCTGGCAAGGCCGTCATCTCCACGCCATACCCGTATGCCGAGGAAATGCTCAACCATGGGAGGGGACGCATTGTTCCGCCCCACGATTCGGATGCCTTAGCTGCAGAGGTTATTGATCTCTTTGACAACGAGGTTGAACGTCACGCTATGCGCAAACGAGCCTACACCTTCTCCCGAAACATGATCTGGAAAGAGGTGGCTAGACGCTATCTGGAGCTTTTCATAGAAACCAAGAATGAACGCGAACAGCACCCCAGGATCAGGTTCCGAGCCAAAACCCTCTCCGCAACCCCACCGGAACTGCCTCAGCTAAAACTTGGGCACCTCAACTTGTTGACCGATGACGTCGGGGTACTGCAACATGCCAAGTTTATCGTGCCCCAACGCTGTGACGGTTACTGCACGGATGACAATGCGCAGGCTTTAATCGCCGTGATGATGGCCCGGGAGTTGCTGCCTGACGACACTGCGTTGACCGACCTCGCCTGTCGCTATTTGGGTTTTCTGTACCACGCCTTAAACGATGACAATGGCCGCTTTCGCAACTTTATGGGTTACGACCGAACGTGGCTCGAAGAGCAGGGCAGCGAAGACTGCCACGGTCGTGCAATCTGGAGCCTGGGTATGGCGGTGGCCCTGTCCACATCGGAGAGCTTTACGGGAGCAGCTATGACCATCTTCGAGCGAGCTCTGCGGCCAATGGTTCACCTCCAGTCCCCAAGGGCCTGGGCCTTCGGCCTGGTAGGCATTCACGCCTATCTGAAACGGTTCGGCGGGGATACCGAGGCCCGGCGCGTTCGAGAGGTCCTGGCAAATGCTTTGTTTGACCAGTTTCAAGTACGTGCCACTGATGATTGGCCCTGGATCGAGGACGGAGTCAACTACGCAAACGCCAGGATTCCGCAGGCTCTGCTTTTGTCGGGTCGCTGGCTTCACCGAGAAGATATGATCAGCGCCGGCCTCCGTTCTCTGGACTGGCTTGTTCAGATTCAGAGCGACCCCAAAGGGCATTTCGTGCCCATTGGCAACCACGGGTGGTTTACGCGAGATGGCCAACGGGCCAGATTCGATCAGCAGCCACTCGAGGCTCAAAACATGATCGAAGCCTGTGTAGAGGCATACAGAATCACCGCCGAAAAGAAATGGACTGAGGCGGCCCGGCGCTGCTTCGACTGGTTCTTGGGTCGAAATGATCTGAACGTTCCTCTCTATGACTATAGAACGGGAGGATGCTGCGACGGCCTGACAGCCGACGGCGCAAATCAGAACCAGGGCGCCAAATCGACCTTAGCATGGCTGCTTTCTCTTTTGAGTTTGCACTCACTGATGGCCTCGGAGGCCGCTGCTGGAAAGCCTGTAATCACTCAGGAGATAGGAAGTAAGGATGACCCGCATGTCAACCAATCCGATTGTCATGGTTAGCTCATACCCGCCGCGTTTGTGTGGAATAGGCACTTTCACCGAAGAGGCCCGTGAATTCATTCAGAAGGCCATCCCCCTCAGGGACGTGTTGGTCATCAGTCATACCGACGGTGAGGGAAAGGGGGTCTTTCCTATTATTGATATGAGCCGCCAGGATTGGTGGAAGCCCGTGGCTGAGAAAATCGAGGAACTGGATCCCTACGCGGTCCATTTTGAACATGAGTATGGGCTTTACGAATACCGGGATAAGCACGGCATGGGGGACGGAAACGAGGGCTTCCTGACACTTCTCGAGGCAATTAGTGACTACCCGATTGTGGTGGAACCGCATACCGTTCATGGGCGGCCCAGGGACGCTGAGGCCAAGTTCATTTACCACCTGTGTCAGAAGAGTGACGTCGTCCTTGTCAAATGTCACTATCAAAAATGGCGTCTGGACTGGGTTTTCCCGGGATACGGGTGGGACGCACCGCAAAACATTATGGTGGTTCCCCACGGTGCCCGAGCAGACAGGCGCTGGGGAGTCCACGAAATACCTATGCTGAGAAAGGAGCTAGGCTTGGAAGAGATGGGCCTGGCTGATCACGTGGTAGGCATGATCGGCTGGATTCAGTCCAACAAGCGCTGGGATATCTTGCTTTCGATGTGGGACGAGATTCACGAAGAAATCAAGAGTCGAAACGGCCAGGAATGGGACCTGTTGGCTGCCGGAGCTATGCGTGATCCAAATCACAAGGCCGATTATGAGCGCTGGAAGTCCGAAATCATTGAACTACAGGAAAAAGGTATTGCCCATTATTATGAGTTCGTTCCTCGAGGTGAGATATATTACAAGATGATGGCGGTATGCGACTTTATCGTGCTGCCATCTACCGATGAGACACAGTCGGGCACATTGGCCCGAATCATCTCAGTGAACAAGCCCTATATCACTACCGCACCCATGGAAGGGCTGACCGCCCAGACTCTGGAAAGCGAAGGTGGCTTGCTGTTCACTACTAAAACCATGCTCGAGCAGCAAGTGATCCGACTGGCCTGTGATGAACAACTTCGGCTGGAATTTGGCGAAAACCTTAAGCGGTATTTGGATGAGGTCGTCTCGTGGGATGTCGTAGCGAGACAGTACCTTCAGGCATATGAACTTGCGCGGGAGTCCAAGCGGTCTGGCCAGCCGGTGGTTCTGGATTCAGAGTTTTAGGAAAGACACATGAAAGGCGATTGAGGCATCCGAGGCTGGGATGATCTGCAAAAATCGCTCCTAATACGTGGAAAGCATAGTTAGAATAATGTTTAATGAGCCGCTGTCCCAAAAACTCCGCCAAAATGTGAAGAAATATGTTAAGATTGTTATTACATGGTCGCAAGTGGCTGATCATTACATGGAACTTTGTAAGACGGTTATGGACACCCCCAAAATTGAATCCCGGGTTATCCTGGTTGAATGAGGAGAGTGCCAGAAGATGCTTCCATATCTGTACCCATTCAAACGCCATTCCGGAAATCCCATATTGACAAGCGATGATGTTCCCTACGCTTGCAATACTGTCTTTAATGCAGCAGCTTGTAGATTTGAAGGACGTTACGTGCTGATCCTTCGAATTGAAGATCTCGAAGGGCATAGTCACTTGACACTTGCTTATTCAGATGATGGATACAAATTTACCGTGCAGAATTCACCTTGGGCAATCCCATCATCAGATCCTTGCTATGAAGTCTATGAGCGGTATGGCCTTGAGGATCCTCGCGTCACGTGGATTGACGGTTCATTCTACATCACCTACACCGCTTACGGGCCATATGGACCCCGAGTAGGCATTGGTCGCACAAAGGATTTCGTCGACTTTGAACGCATTTGTCTTGCTACTGAAGTGGAGAATAAAGATGCTGTCCTATTTCCTGAAAAAGTAGGCGACTATTATGCTATGCTTGATCGGCCCGCGGGGATGGGACCACGAGAAGGTTCCATATGGATCACTTATTCCCCCGACCTAATTCACTGGGGGAGCGCTAGAGCCATTTTGACTCCAAAACCCGGTTGGGGAAGTTCGAAGCTCGGAGCGTCAACGCCTCCTGTGAAAACCGAAGAGGGGTGGCTCGTTTTATACCACGGTGTAAGGGGCACAGCTGGAGGTAGGCTTTATCGAATTGGTGCCTTACTCCTCGACCTGGATGACCCTGAAAAGGTCCGTGGCTACACCAATCACTTCTTATTTGGCCCTGAAGAGCATTATGAACGTGTGGGAGATGTTCCCAATGTCGTATTCCCGTGTGGGCTCATTGTGGAAGACGATGGGAGCGTGAAGATGTACTATGGGGCTGCAGACACATGTATCGGCGTGGCTGAGGCCAAACTGGAGGACATTGTCCGTCTGTGCTTAGACAGCGACTAGCCTTCGTGCATCCGTCCAGGTAAATTGGAAGGTTGGCCTAAGCGTGAGTTAACAAGGAATCCTGCCCTCTCCCTTTCAAAAATGGCAAAATCACCCATTTGAGATAACAAGAACAGTCACAATTCTGGGCACGTGTTAGATTTGCCCGGGCAAACCTTGGCATATTCTGGCCCCCTGATACCCTCAAACTTGGCAAGAAAATTTGAGTAGCCTGTTGGTGCACTCCGGTTTGTGACAGTTGGAAGAGAGCTCCAAGAACAGTCGACATAAAATGTCCAAGGTATTTGGGTAGATTATCTTGAAAAGCGGTTGCCGGAACACGAATTCAATTCACTCCCTTTGTCTCAAAGACTACAACTGATCCGTGGAAGCTTCAGACAGTGGAAGAAGGGACCAAGCATGCGTTACGATACGGGACTGAGAGCTTATACCTCAAAGAGGGTTGAGGAAATTCAGCGTTGCGACATCCTCGTAGGAATTCCGTGCTACAACAACGAGGAAACCATACGCCATGTGATCCGGATGGTGACGCATGGGCTTCAAAAACACTGCAAGGATTTGCGATCTGTCATCTTTGTGGCAGACGGCGGTTCTACGGATGACACGCGCGAAGTGGCCAAGGAGTTCCAAATCAAGCCTTGGCAGGAAAAGGTCGTGTCCATCTACCGAGGACCCGCTGGGAAGGGCTCTGCATTTCGATCCATTTTCGAAGCAGCCAAGCGTCTTAAGGTGAAAGCATGCTTGGTTGTTGATTCGGACCTCCGTTCGATTACGAGTGATTGGGTCAATTATCTCTTAGAGCCAATCTTGGAAAAGGACTACCAATATGTTTCTCCTGTATATTCTCGCTATAAGTATGATGGAACAATCACCAACAATATTGTCTATAATCTGACTCGTGCCCTTTACGGTCTCCGGATCCGGCAGCCTATTGGTGGAGATTTTGCCTTTGTCGGTGAGCTGGCAGCATACTATATAGAACAGGATGTCTGGGAGACAGATGTGGCCCGGTATGGCATTGATGTCTGGATGACCACCAACGCTATCACTAATAACTTCAGGATCTGTCAGTCCAATCTAGGAGTGAAGATCCACGACGCCAAGGATCCAGCCGAATCGCTCGGACCCATGTTTCGTCAGGTGGTTCACACACTCTTTGTTCTTATGGAAGAGCTTGAAGATGATTGGAAAGCGGTGAAAGGAAGTCGTGCCGTGCCCATGTTCGGGCTTGAAGAATTCAAGGAGCCGGAACCAATCCAGGTTGATCTGGGCCGATTGGTCACAGAGTACAAAACAGGCTTCCGTCATTTCAAGGGTCTCTACAAGAGCATATTTTGTCCCGATTGTTACGAAGAGCTCAAGAAATGCGCTGCTAAGGCCAAGACTAAGTTCATCATGCCGGAAAAAACGTGGGTCATGGTTCTGTATGAAACAGCAGCCACTTTCCATGCTTGGACCGACAACCGAACACAACTGGTTAACCTGGTGACTCCCCTTTATCTTGGCCGTGTTGCTTCTTTCATCAACCAGACAAAAAAAATGAGTTCATCCCAAGCTGAAGAGGTGGTCGAAGAGCAGGCTCAGGTCTTCGAAGATCAGAAGAATTACCTAATCCGAGTTTGGGAGGAGAAAGTGAAAAGCAGAGCCGAATTCCAGCACGTTTCCCAATAACCTTCAAATCAATCCCGATGAACAATAACTGATATTATCTCTCCCCCCTTGACTACTGAACTCCTTACGATAGGGGTTTCATATCTTTAAGTATGGCCTTGCTTCAGACGGCACGTCTGTCAGTTCACGATTACAAGAAACTATGGGTAGTCTTCCAGTCTGGCATTTCCTCAAGATAATTACCACAATCTAAAAAAGGGCCGTCAAGCCCCATTCCCTATTACTTCCCATTATGTTGACCTTTCACAAAGTAAAGGCATCAGAACCATATCATAATACTTTATACTTTCAGGGCAGACTGAACTCGAGATATACGGCCGACCTCTATTCCTTAATTGCAGCCCGTATAGCCTGAAGCTCCTCACCGAATCCCCACTGGGCCGCCAAGGCGTCAGTTTCTCGCTCATCCGTTTCATAGTCAGGCTTGCTCTGTAAGGAATGCGCCAGTCAAAGGGCTTAGGAGAAGACAAACCGGAGGTGGGTATACTCGTGGTCAGATTTTTTCTTGGTGGGCCTAACAGGAAAATAGGCTGATCAATGCAGAACGGGAGGCAAATAGGAACTACATAACCTGGAACTCGGGCGTTCCCGCAATGTAGCGACAGGCCATCAGAAAATATGACGCAATTGCAGAAAACCTTACGTTCTTGGGGTCTTCTTACCCCGCAACCTTCTTAACGGTTTGGTTTTCAATAAGCTGCTGAAGTTGATTGAGAAGGCCTTGTTCCTCCGCGTCAATGACACCGTCCGCGGCCGCAAGTGCCTGAATGTGATCATATTCGGTCGTTGTCACTTCGCAGTCCCTGATAGCCTTTTTAATCAAATCGCTGAGTTGTACGGCGGATTCACTCGGTTTATCTGTCGGTTTCATGTGGCACCTCCAAGAAAATTCTCATAGAACTTGTCCAACAAGGTGAGCGTTTCTATCAGAAAATAGGATTATATGTCAAGGAGAAAGGTATTCTTAGGTGCTGTCGATTTTTTGTAAAAAAGCCATAAAATCTGTGGCTGGCTCTTGCGTCTCATGCGTGACGTTAGCTGTTACTAATCGCAAATCCGGCCAAATCTATGATAATGCCATAATATGGCAAAAACCTAGTGTCCCCAAACCCTCACCATTTGAATGCCCAATCTTCAGTTAGCCCCGAAACTTAAAGATTGGCCGCCGCTATTTTGAAATTCTCGAAATTTATGATAGTGGGAAGTTGTCCGGAAAATTCTCCATCTCAAATATCTAACTTAAACAGAAGGAAGCAGTCTGTGTTTGCCGTTTTATGCAGACCGTATAATCAATGTTGTACTCCAATTCATTAACAATCGGGCGTTTAACTATGCACAAGCATAATTCAAAGAGTTCTTTGCGGGGGGATTGAGTCAATGGAAGGCAAATTGATTGGAGAAATAAGGCTTGAAAATGGCCTCACTTTGGAGATGTTCGATCACTCAAGACATGTGGCTGGAGATGTATGGCTGGTGTCTTTCGAGGCTCGGGTGGAGGTGAAGATAAAGCCAGAGTACTTTGTGGGTGATTCCAAAACAGGCATTTCCCTTGAAGATGTCCGAGCCCTTTTAGGTGAGAAGGCCACTTATCGATATGCAAAGGAGCGTAACTTTGTTGCTGAGACTGAAAGAGAGGCGGTTTTGAAAGGCTTAAAGGAACGCTTCCTGGATACAAGTCTTAGCTATGTTTCATCCCCCGAGTTTCCTGGTAGGCTTGTTCACAGAGAATATAAAGAGGCTCATTCACAAAAATGCGTAAATATGATGGCATCCAAAGAGCAGACACCAAACAGGTAGGCTTCTAATTCCGAATTATTTCTGTTCCCCTTAACTGCTGAACTCCCCACGATAAGGGTTTCATATCTTTAGCTGCAGGCCTTGCTTCAGGTCAAACGATCCTCATCTCATGATACCAAGAAAGGTCTTGAAATGGCCCAAATTCACGATTGGCCGGTCTATCCGCCTTCGCAGAAGACCACGGGCTTGCCCGTGGATGAATGCGCAAACAATCAATATGCTACGGCGCGATGTCGCCCCGAAGCTGAGGCGGATAACCGCGTCGTAGCCGAAGGCGAAGACGGGTACTTTAGTGGGACC
>JAQYVR010000011.1 GCA_030145395.1 Desulfobacteria bacterium | reverse complement strand
GGTGCTGGAAGAAGGGCAGCCAGTTCCATCCAGACCTATCTGGCAGAAGAGCCGGTTGAAGCCCCCTTTAACATGATCCGTACCTTTACCCGTGTTGTCAGCCTGGACAGTCTTGAGCCTGTGCCAATAATACCGAGGGAAAAGATGGCTGAGATCCCTCAGCAGGAACAGCTCCTCGATCCGGATAAAGAAATATGCCTGGGCTTTACCAAGGAGCAGGCAGACGCAGAAGCCAAACGATGCATGAAGTGCGGTATCATCTGCTATCGGCGGGGGAAAGGGTCTATACATTAAAACAAACAACGTGGAAAGTGTGCCTACGTCGTAAATAGGGCTGAGGAAGGATCTCCGCTCAGTGTGATTTGCTCTCAGAATCGGCGATAATAAATAAGGAAGACTTTGACCTGGTTGTAGTGTTGACAAAGCCTAAAGTATCGCTTGAAGTTGCAGCGTTAGAAAAAAACTCGAGCAAGGGATTCATTAATATGCTCGGGACGAGAAGTTGGAAAAACAGGAGGACTTATGGAAGACCGATTAAAAGAAGTTTTCTCGAAATATAAGGGAAACAATACGGAACTTATTCCCATTTTACAAGAGGTCCAGGAGGTATACACCTATCTTCCTGAAGATGCTATGCGAGGTGTTGCAAAATTTGTCCATTTGCCAGAAAGCCGGGTGTATGCGGTTGCCTCATTTTTTGCGCAGTTCAGGTTCACTCCCATGGGTAGAAATAAGGTTACCGTTTGCAGGGGGACGGCCTGCCATGTTCGTGGGGCAAAGCGGATTCTCGAAGAAATTGAGAGAGGGTTGGGAATCAAAGATGAAGAAACAACCGAGGATCTTGAGTATACGTTGGAAACCGCGGCATGTATTGGTTGTTGTGCTTTGGCGCCGACTATTGTGATCAATGACGAGACCTATGGAAAATTGACTCCCGCTGAAATGCAAAAGATACTAAAAGAAATGGGGAGGTCAGCAAAATGAGCGAAAACGAACGAAAGATACTCATCTGCCAGGGTTCTGGTTGTGTATCCTCCAAATCTCCTGAAGTTAAAAAAGCCTTAGAAGAGGGTATTTCAAAAGCAGACTTTGAAAACAAGCCGGTTGTTAAGCTTACCGGTTGCCATGGGTTCTGTGAGCAGGGCCCTGTTGTTGTTATCGAGCCTGAAGGCACGTTCTACGTAAATGTAAAAATTGATGATGTTGAGGAGATCATTGAATCCCATTTTAAGAACAATCAGCCTGTTGAAAAACTGTTTTACAAAGATCCTGAAACTGGAGAAGCTATACAGCGATATAGTGATATAAAATTCTACAGTAGGCAGCAGAAGATCGTCCTTCGTAACTGTGGGGCCCTCAACCCGGAAGACATTGAAGATTATACGTCTCGTGGTGGTTATGAGGCTCTGAAAAAGGTGATCGCAGAAATGACACCTGAGCAGGTTATAGAAGAACTCAAAGTATCAGGCTTGCGCGGAAGGGGTGGTGGAGGTTTTCCAACCGGGCGTAAGTGGGAAGCAGGTCTGTTGGCGAAGGAGAAAGAAAAGTATGTAGTTTGCAACGCCGACGAAGGTGACCCGGGTGCGTTCATGGATCGATCCATGCTGGAAGCTGATCCGCATTCCGTGCTGGAAGGTATGATTATCGCCTGTTACACGATCGGATCCCAAAAAGGCTATATTTATGTTCGGGCTGAATATCCCCTGGCTGTTAAGCGCCTGCAGATCGCTATCGACCAGGCAAGGGAG
This sequence comes from Desulfobacteria bacterium, assembly GCA_030145395.1. Lineage (GTDB taxonomy): Bacteria > Desulfobacterota > Desulfobacteria > Desulfobacterales. The sequence goes on along the minus strand of JAQYVR010000011.1, from coordinate 1,342 downwards.
AAGGGTTTTCTCGGTGACAACATAATGGGAAGCGACTTCAATTGCGAGATGGTGGTTTTTCTAGGGGCCGGTGCATTTGTCTGCGGTGAATCGACCGCACTGACGCTGTCTATGGAAGGAAGAAGAGGGTATCCAAAAGCTTCCCCAAGACCGCGGACTACTGAAGAAGGGCTCTACGATAAGCCAACCCTGTTGAACAACGTTAAATCATTTGGTTTTGTGCCCGAGATTATCAATAAGGGCGGGGATTGGTTTGCTGGAATCGGTACGGAAACAAGTAAAGGTACCGCTGTTTTTGCACTCACTGGTATGGTGAATAACTGCGGCTTGATTGAAGTACCCATGGGAATTACTTTGCGTGAGATTATCTACGATATAGGCGGCGGGATCATCGGTGGTAAAAAATTCAAGGCCGTTCAAACGGGCGGACCTTCAGGCGGGTGTCTGCCGGAGACTTTTCTGGATACACCTGTTGACTACGATACACTGACTGCTGCCGGGTCTATGATGGGCTCGGGCGGTATGGTCATCATGGATGAAACAACCTGTATGGTAGATATTGCCCGTTATTTTCTTGACTTCACGGAAAAGGAATCCTGTGGTCAATGCGTGCACTGCAGGCTTGGCACGAAGCAGATGCTGAATATTCTAGAGGATATTACCCTTGGGAAAGGACAGCCTGGGGATATAGAACTGCTTCTTGAGATAGGCGAAGCCACCAATGCTGGATCGCTTTGCGGTCTGGGACAAAGTGCTGCAAACCCGGTTTTAACCACCATTCGTTATTTTCGAGAAGAATACGAGGAACATATCAACAATAAGCGTTGTCCTGCAAAAGCGTGCGCCGAGCTGATTTCCTATCGTATCCAGACTGATAAATGTAAGGGGTGTTCGCTTTGCAAGAAGGCCTGCCCAGTGGAGGCCATCACCGGGGAGAAGAAAGAGGCACATATGATTGATCAGGACAAATGTATCCGGTGCGGCATGTGTCTGGAGAAATGTCCAAAGAAATTCGGCTCTGTCGAATGTGTCCCCGGTCGTTTAAATGAAGGAGGTGAATAACCATGGGCAAGATTAAACTGACGATTAACGGCACTGCCGTCACAGTAGATGAAGGTTCGACCATACTAGCGGCAGCGCTTGCAAAAGGCATCTATATCCCGCACCTCTGTCATCAGAAAGACCTGGAACCGGTAGGCGTTTGTAGGTTATGCATGGTGGAAGTAAAGGGATGGCGGAAACCGGTGATGTCCTGCAAAACCTCGGTCGAAGAGGGTATGGAAGTCATTACCGAAACCGAAGAGATCAATAAAATTCGAAAAGTAGTGGTGGAACTGCTTAT
>JAQYVR010000287.1 GCA_030145395.1 Desulfobacteria bacterium | reverse complement strand
TTAAAATCTTGTTTTTCATTCTCCGCCCCCCCCCCCCCAATATTTCAGGTTCATCCGGTTTATGAGTACGTAATAGTATACATGAAATAATAAATAACCACTTGACGTTTTGAATACTAAAATTTAGAATGCTAAATAATCGAGGTCACACCTCAGTTGAGCAGCGAGCGAATGGTGATGAGATCTTTTCTTCGAGTCCGAGTCCGCCAAAGATAAATCTCCCGGCCTTGTCTGCCTAGTCTTGTGGCGGGCTGGTTATTAAAACAGTTACCGACGGGTGATGCCCGCCAGAAAACGGCGGGTAAACCTCCCCCTCCGCTGTTCTTCCCGCTTCTCTGAAGCGGGAAGCCAGGGGGTCCATTCCGTAACTGTTTGAAATAACGTAGCCCTCCGCTCGACTGAGTTCGTCGCAGGCCGACAGTCGCCCCGAAAAGACCTCATCACCATTCTCTTCATGTGCGGGAATATACCTTGATAATTCGTACTCATTGACCGGATGAACCATATTTCAGCGAATGGGCATATTTTTTTGTTGACAAAAGATTACAAATGTAATTATTCTATAGCCCTTGAGACAATCAAGTGACCCTAAGATTGTGCTTGACACAAAAAGTGCGTCAAAGTAAAAGAACCGCACGCTTTCTTAGGGTGTGGACTCGGCGCGCTTGATGGTTGCCGGAAGAATATTAGGAACCTGCTGTAGTTAGTGAAAAATGGAATTTAAGGGAATCGTGGGTGGCACGTTGGATTTAGTTTATTAGTCTAATTGTATGAATGCAAAGTCCCAGGCTCATTTACTGCAATTTAAACTAGAGTTGAAATCCAGCAAAAGTGAAACTCCCATGCTCTAATTCCTTATTGCGCGATAGGGCTTTGGCGAATGTAAGTGACCCCTAGAATTCCATTAGATGTTTGAAAATCGGCAGGTTAGTACTTTTTCTTTCAGCGGGTTTTGGGGCGTGTGTATGCGGCGAAAATTTCTGCTTGACACACAGCCATGATCTGATACTTTATACCGTTTCCATTAGAAGGGAAAAGCGTGAAACGACCTGAATTACGAGGTCTGAATAACAAACAGGGAGGGTAGAAATGATCCATCGCATTTTACTAACCGCTGTGGCCTTGCTCTTGGCGACGAGTTTTGCTGCGTTCGGTCAAGCCGATCCACAGAGGACTGAGAGTCGAATGTCCAATGCCATTGAGATAGAGGCCCGAGCTCAAGGTAAGGCCGAGGACTGGGCTTTAGGCAAGCAGGACCTTGTCGATGAAATCCGAGATGTGCAGACCACGATCACCTGGTATGAATACAATATCAAGAAGTACAATATCTATATTGATCGTCTGAATCGGAACATCGATGTGCTGAGGGTCAAGAAACTTGAGGCAAGGAAGGTGCGTGAGGGGCTTGAGCCGTACCTTGAAGATGTTGCCGTGGATGGTCTGGAGGCGTTCATTGCATCAGATCTGCCCTTCGATTCCGAGGGGAGAAAGATGCGTATCGAACTTCTCAGAAATGTCATGAACGACCCCCACAACAGCCTTGCTGAGAAGCTTCGAAAGGTCGTAGAGGCCCTGGAAATAGAAGCCCGTTCTGGCCAGGAAAACGATGCCGCGGGTGGGACTTTGGTATTGAACGGGGTCGAGACCGATGTGACAATCCTTCGTTTAGGCCGTCTCGCCATGTTTTACCAATCTTTAGACGGGGAGTCCGTGGGGCGGTGGAACAATCAGGCCAAAACATGGGAGCCCATTGACGACAGTTTCGCGCGGGGTATTCGGAGGGCCCTTTCAATGGCCAGGGGTGAGAGGGGGCTCGAGCTGATTCAAGTTCCTATAGGAGCGGTAAAACAATGAGAAATGCAAATATGAAACATATCGTCTTTTTGGGCGTCTGTCTGATGTTGGCCTTTTTGACCGGACCTGTGTGGGCGCAGGAGGACTGGCAGAGAGTGGAAAGGCAGATTGATGAGGAAAGGGAGAGGGCGGAAAAAGACGCAGCCCTGACCGAGAGACTGATTACCATGGATCGCGCTGCCATGCAGAAGGAAGTGGCAAGGCTCAAATCAGCTGAAAAATCAAAGGATAATGAACGGAACCTTCTGATCAAAAAATACAACGAACTTATCCAGTTGGAAGAGAAATTGAAGGCGGAGCTGGTAGAAGAGGAAGCAGAGGTTGTGGAAGTTGAGGGTCAACTCCGCACGGCTGCCAAGGAAGCGGAAAGCATGATTCGGGAGAATCAAATCACCGCTGAGGTCCCTGAACGGATTCAGATGATTGCAGACTTGCGAGACCCTGATAAGGTCCCCGGTCTTGGGGGGATTCAATCCCTTATCGATGTCTACTTTGACGAACTCCGACGTTCGGGACAAACTACCCTGCGCACCGGGGATTTTGTGGGCCTCGACGGTAGAATGACTACGGGTCAGATTATTCGTGCAGGCGCGTTTACAACTTACTTTCGCATGCCGGACGGCCAAGTGGGCTTCCTTGATGTTGAGGAGGATGGAGATCGGTTACAGGCGGTGACCGGAGAAGTGGAGTCGAAGGATCGCAGCGCGGTCAGTGACTATTTTGACAATAAATCCGATGTCCTTCCCATTGATATGGGGCGTGGGGCGGCATTCGCCTCAATGACTCAGAAGGATGACTTGCTCGACAAGTTTGAGGCGGGCGGTGTGCTGATGTGGCCTATCTTAATTGTGGCCTGTCTGGCTATCTTGATCATGCTCGAGAGGTTTATTCTGTTGTACAGCACCAAGGCCAATACGGACACGATTACAGACCGGATCAGCAAGCTGGCAGAAAGCGGGAATTGGAAGCAGGCCAAGATAGCCTGTGACGAAAAAGACAGGGTGCCCACATGCCGTATGCTGGCGAGTGCCGTTGGAAATGTCGGTGCCACCCAGGAAGTCCTCGAGAACACCCTTCAGGAGGCAATTCTGCGGGAGACGCCGCGTCTGGAGCGTTTTCTGCCCACCCTCGGAGTGTTGGGGACCATTGCACCGCTACTGGGTCTGCTGGGAACGGTGACCGGAATGATTAACACCTTTAAAGTCATTACGGCGCAAGGGGCCGGGGATCCATCGGCCATGGCCGGCGGTATTTCCGAAGCCCTGCTGACCACACAGTTCGGCCTTACGGTGGCCATTCCCATCATGCTGATCCATCACCTGCTTTCTCGCCGCGTGGATAAGATCGTGGGCGATATGGAAGAAAAAGGGACGGCCTTTGCCGTGACCATGATCAAGAGTGGTGCCGTCGTTCCGAGTGAGGCTGAAAGTGTTTAATGATCTGTTAGAGAGGACTCTAGAGCATATAGAAACCGGGGGGATCGTCATGTACCCCCTGTTAATGGTCTCCGCGCTCATGTTTTTCTTGGTGATCAAGAAGTTCATGGAGATGCGTGATTTCAGTAAGGGAGATCGCCCGATCCGGGAGTGTTTGCAGTCTCTGGGTAAGCCCGGGTTTACGGCGGCTCCGTGGCAGCGGGATATAATCAAGAACTTTCTTGCCGATCGGACGTTTGACGAAGATCTGGACAGAAGCATTATGGAGGCCCTGATGCTGCGCCAGAGCAGCTATGTGGAACGTTACATCAAATCTATAGCCATCCTTGCCAGCGTCGCACCGCTCTTGGGACTGCTGGGAACGGTGACCGGTATGATCACCACTTTTTTGGTCATCGCGACATCCGGTACCGGAGATGCCAAGGCCCTTGCCTCCGGGATTTCGGAGGCCCTGATCACGACCCAAACCGGGCTTGTGGTGGCGGTTCCGGGCCTTTTTCTGGCTAACTATTTGCGACGCAGTTCGGGGAAGCTCGAATCCCGAATGCGTCGGTTTTGCCTGGGGTTGCTTAGATCGCATCGCGCGATAGAGGGTTGAGAGGTAGGGTGTTATGAAGAAGATAATAATCACCGGCCGTCGGCCTGCGGCGACTGAACTCAATATGGCTCCGCTTATTGACATGATCTTTATCCTGTTGATTTTCTTTCTGGTGACCACCAGTTTTGTCAACGAAGCAGGGCTTGAGAGGAAAAAACCCCAGCTGTCGGCGAAGCAGCCCCAGACTGAAAAGAGAACCAACGTTACTTTAGGCATCATGGCAGACAATTCTATATGGGATTCGGAAGAGGGGAAGTCCATTGATATTAAATCAGTACGGGCCTATATAGAGAATTTCTTGGTTGAGACTCCTAAGGGGACTGTGGTGATTGCGGCGGACAAGGACAGCCTGATAGGGACGGTGGTCAAGGTGATGGATAGCTGCCGTCTGGCCGGGGTCATAAATATGAGCGTCGCACCAATGGTCAGCGGGGGAGATAGGTAGAGTGCTATGAAAAGAACATTTGCAGGTGGACGCCGGTCAGAGACAACTGAGCTTAACATGGCTCCGCTCATCGATATGATCTTCATCCTGTTGATTTTCTTCCTGGTGACTGCCAGTTTTGTCAAGACACCAGGGATTGATATCCAAAAACCCTATGCGGAAACAGCGGAGAACAGAAAGAAGACGAATCTTGTCATCGGGATAGCACAAGATAGTACCATATGGGTGGAAGGCCGGTTGATCGATATTCGAGATACTCGTTCCTATTTGGAACGCTTCGTACAGGAGACACCCAATGGGGTTGTGGTGATCTCGGCAGACGAGGAGAGCCGCTCGGAGATTACCCTTCTGCTGCATGATCAGTGCCAGACCGCCGGAATTAAAGAAGTCTACATCGGGGCGGCAAATAAATAGGGATAGGGGGGGCGAATGAGTTCAATAACATATAATGTCTGGCGTCCTCAAAATGTGATTCTTGTGGTCGCCATCACCGCGGTGATCAATCTGATGCTCTTTATGGGGTTGCCGTGGCTGACGCGTGTGGCGGACAGAGATCGGGAGAAAAAAACAATGAACCTGACTCTCCTTACTCCACGGAGGCCGCCTAAGACGCCTGAATCGGAAAAAGAGAAGAGACTAAGAAAAGAGGAACTCAAACGGGCTCCCAAGCCAAAGAGCCAATCAACGACCGCCAAGCGGCAACTAAACATGCCGAAGTTCGGGTTCGAGTTTGGCCAGGGCGGATTCGGCGATGGCATAGCTGTGGAGTTTGATATGGCAGGATTCGGAATGAATATGGACGAATTCGGCTTTGACTTGACCCAAGTGGACAAAGCGCCCAGGGCTATCCGAAAGGTCAATCCGGTGTACCCCTTCAGCGCCAAAAGGCGGGGGATCAGAGCAAAAGTGAAGATAAGATGCTTGGTGGATAAGAACGGTATGCCTCAGAAAGTTGTAGCCGCTACGTGCGATCCCGCGGATGCTCTGGATATATTCGGTCCCCCCGCTGTGGCAGCGGTCAAGAGATGGCGTTTCAGCCCAGGTGAGATTGGGGGTGACCCTGTCCCTACAAGGGTTGCATTCAATATCATTTTTGAGATGGACTCATAAGAAGATGAGTCGAAGACAGATGAGGAAACATATGTCGTCACCTTTCATGAAAAGGGTCTTGTACTTGGTTTTGATCCTGTGCCTGGTGTTTGTCTTCGTCCCTTTTGCCATTGCCCAGGAAGGGGAGAAAAAGGAAGCGCCAAAACTGCCTACGGATGCCCTCAAGGCCCTCTATGAGGCCCAATTGTTGATGACCGAGGATAGAGTCGATGAGGCCATCGCTCTACTCAATGAATACCTTGCCACACGACCTCCGGACGTCCCTGCACGAGTTTACCTGATGCTGGGCAACTGCTGGTATTCCAAGGAAAACTTTGAGGAAACCCGAAAGGCATTTGAAAAGGCCTATGAACTAGATCCTACCGATGTTGTTGCTCTTAGAAATTATGCGGCCCTAACCTACCAGACAGAACGGTTTATCGATGCAGCGGTTTTGTGGGAAAAACTCTATGAGGTGGAGGACCCAGCTAAACCCAGAACCCTCTGGCAGGCTGCCGGGGCCTATTACCAAGCTGAAGATCTGAAAAACTCTAAGAGAGTCATGGTGAGGCTGTTGGGATTACCCGTGACCCCCGACCCTCAGTGGTATCGGTTGATCATTGAGGTTTCCTATGCGTTGGAGCAGATAGCAGATGTTGAGCGCTATATCCTGAAATTCCTTGCACTAGACCCGCTTCAGTCCTATTACTGGTCTCTACTGTCGCAGATTAGACTTGATCGGGAAGATCTGATGAAGGGGACGAGCGACCTTGAGATTGCCTATCGGATCGAGGCACCCAAGAGACAGAGCCAGTGGGGCAACCTTGGCGAACTATACCAGTATGTGAGTGCCCCACTCATGGCGGCGAGATCCTGGGAGGAGGCATTTAAGGGAGATAACGAACCTAAGGGATATATTCGCATTGCCAAGGCCTATGAAAATGCACTGCGCTATGATGAAGCGATCAAGGCTCTGGATGAGGGCATTAAGAAGAATCCCCGCGCCGCCGATCTTCAATTTGAGAAGGGACTGCTTCTCTACCATGCCGTGCGCTTCAGAGAGGCCATTGAGGCCTTCAAAGAATGTGTGAAGTTGGATCGGAAGCGGGGTGAAGCGTACATTTTTATGGGATTTTCCGCATGGAGTCTGAAAGACTGGGACGAGGCCAGAACAGCCTTTTCCAATGCCTCCAGAATATCCAAATACAGAGCCCAGGCCAACAGTGCAATGGAGGGTCTGGATAGCCTGATTAAGCTACGGGACGAGGTTAACTGAGAGCAGCGTAGGGCTTACTAGACAGACGGTCTATCATTCGGCCATGAGATTCCTTAGCAACGAACTCATGGTCGATCATTTTTTGAAAAGACAATTCAATCTGCAGCAGGTACTTTTTTGTTCGAGTTACTTCTCGGACACGACACTGGCATTGTCGTGAGAAACCCCCAAAAAAGGATGTTCTGCGAAGGTCTGGAAAAAGGATTTTTGGTGAATTTTGGTGCTTGACAGGATGCTTGAGACGCTGCTAATATCTCACACAGAAAGCGTGCGTAAAGTGCCTCCCTTTGAGTCTGAAATCCTTGGATCCACGATCAGTTTTTCCAGCTAACCTACTGAGGAAGTTCTCTGACTAAGCGCGCATCCGATATTGAAACGTTTAGATATCAAAGGGTATCCTAGAACAATAGAAAATGTTAAGCCTACTGCAAATTTTATGAGAGATTTATCTTGACAATGAAAGGTGAGGCAACTAAACTAACAAATTCCTGTCAAAAAGCTTGACAGGGCTAGATGTTAGAGTTAGTTTAGAATTACGTTAATTGCTCTTTGAAAACTGAATAGTGATGCCGCTCGGGTCATACGGAAAAAAGTCAATTAGACTATAAAGATATAGTGTTTAATTGGAGAGTTTGATCCTGGCTCAGAATGAACGCTGGCGGCGTGCCTAACACATGCAAGTCGAACGAGAAAGTCCGAGCTTGCTCGGACGAGTAAAGTGGCGCACGGGTGAGTAACGCGTGGGTAACCTGCCCTTGAAA
>JAQYVR010000248.1 GCA_030145395.1 Desulfobacteria bacterium | reverse complement strand
GATTCCTCAATGAGAATCATGCCGTCAGCCCCTACCGACAGTTTTCTGCGGCAGATGGAGGCCACAAGCGCAGCAACGTTTTCCTCGTCAACAGAGCCGGCCCGGTTGTCAATAAGGATGAAATCATTCCCGCTGCCGCTCATCTTGTAGAATGTGAGTATTGAATCTTTCATTGCAAAACCTTAAGCCTCACCGCAGAGGCGCTGAGAGCGCAGAGAAAAACTTATGGAGCCCCACGAGTAAACCCGTGGTCCTACTAAAGTACCCGTCTTCGCCTTCGGCTACGACGCGGTTATCCGCCTCAGCTTCGGGGCGACATCGCGCCGTAGCATATTGATTGTTTGCGCACTCATCCACGGGCAAGCCCATCGTCTTCTGCGAAGGCGGATAAAAAGGGTGGTATCGATTCACCCTTAATCAAATCCTCGTATGACTCCCGCGCCCGCACGACGTGGAATTGATCTCCCTTGACCATCACCTCGGGGACTCTGGGCCTGGAATTGTAATTGGACGACATGGTAAAACCATACGCCCCTGCACTCATGACTGCCAGCAGGTCACCGACTTCTACACGAGGAATATCACGATCCTTGGCTAAGAAGTCACCGCTTTCGCAAATGGGTCCGACCACATCCGCTCTGATCGTCTCCTCCTGGTCTCTAACCACACGTTCGATCGCATGAAAGGCTTTGTAAAGGGCCGGTCGAACAAGGTCATTCATGGCAGCATCCACGATCACAAAATCCTTTTCCTCACCGGACTTGGTATACAGCACCTGTGTTACGAGAATACCTGCGTTGCCCACAATCACCCGGCCTGGTTCCAGGATGAGCGTGAATGCCGAGTCACCGAGAGCCTCCAAGACCGCCTTCCCGTATTCATTCGGGTGCGGAGGAGCTTCCTGATCGTACGTGATCCCAAGCCCTCCACCCAAATCAAGATAGGAAATCGAGATGCCAAAAGTTTCCAGGCTTCTAATCAGTTCCTTGATGCGATGCAGGGCATCAATGAACGGGGCCACATCCGTGACCTGGGACCCAATGTGGCAACTTATGCCGATCACTTCAACATGTGGCAAGGCAGCGGCTGACTTGTACGCTTCTGCCGCCGACTTCATGTCGAGCCCAAATTTGTTCTCTTTCAGGCCCGTTGATATATAAGGATGTGTCTTTGGATCAACATCCGGATTTACTCGCAGGGCGATAGGCGCCTTCTTATCCAAACGGGCAGCGCATTGGTTCACGGATTCCAGTTCCTGCAATGACTCAACATTGAACATCAGAATCCCGGATTCGAGAGCATACGCAATCTCGTCTTCACGCTTTCCGACACCTGAAAAGACAATCCTGTCCGGAGGAATACCCGCTTGAAGTCCCCGGAACAACTCGCCACCCGACACGATGTCCAGGCCGCCTCCAAGGCCGGCAAAGAGCCTCAGAACCGCCAAGTTAGAATTGGATTTGGCGGAAAAGCAGATCAAACTGGGTACATCCTCAAAAGCCTTTTCAAAGGTGAGAAAATGATGCCTGAGCGTAGCATGGCTGTACAGGTAGAAAGGTGTCCCCACCTGTCCGGCTATCTCCGAAACAGAGACATCCTCACAGAACATGTAGTTGTCACGATAAAGGAAATGATGCATGTCGAACTCTCAAATCGTAATCTGCTATCAGAACCACGCGCGTTAACCAATCAGCGGACAGCCAATGCCATTGGGCACAGGGCATAGGGCTTGGGGCTCACGGTTTGGACCCTCGACCATATGATTTTCCCGTTTAGCCGTACTGAAACCAAGTGTCCGACAGACGAAGGTTCTTGACTAGGGCTCTGTAACGAAGTGGACAATATTCGAGTCTTCACTCACGCCACCGCTCTTATGATAGACCACAACTTTGTAAGCATAGCTATGGTTCGCCTCTACGGCATCGTGCCAGATTATGCTGTCCCCTTCCATTTGTGCCGGATAAGGGTCATCGAGCTTGATGTCAAGCAAAGGTTTAAAGGGAATCGGACACCCTTCACAGACTTCTATCGAGCTGTGCGACTTGTATTTATAGACCCTAAAGTGTTCCACCCCTTCAAACAGTGCGTTGTCCTTCTTGGGCATTGACCAGGTCAATTGCACTTTATCCCCCATAACCTCTGCCTTAATGTCTCTTACTGCAGGAGGAGCGAGGGTCTCGGGTGGTACAGGTGGGCTTTTTATGCCACATGCCAGGCAGAGAATCACAAACCCCACGGAACCCAGAAAAAGAACTCTATGAACGTTGCTTCTTTTTCCGCTTATCGGATCCGTCTTCAGCCTTTTCAAGCTTAAGCGTCTCATGTGCCTCTTTGATAGCCCTTGTCACATTTTCCTTAGCTGTGCCGCCCCCGGAGACTCGCCTGTTGATCATCTGTTCGACTGTCAGAATATCAAAGACGTCTTCTTCAAATGCTTGGGAAAACTTCTTCAGGTCGTTCAAGGATAGCTCTTGCAGCTCTTTGTCTTTATCCATTGCATGCCGCACGATTTCCCCCACACAGTGGTGCGCATCTCGGAAGGCCATACCTTTCGTTACCAAATAGTCCGCCATATCCGTGGCATTCAAAAAGCCCTTTGACGCTGCCTGGTGCATAGCCGTCCCATTTACTTTCAATTGAGAAAGGAGTTTGGCATACACATCAAGACACCCTTTTAGAGTGTCGACCGTGTCAAACATGGGTTCCTTATCTTCCTGCATATCCCGGTTGTAGCTGAGCGGAAGCCCCTTCATCATCGTGAGCAGCGCTATGAGGTTTCCAAATACTCGTCCCGCCTTGCCCCGGACCAACTCGGGTACGTCTGGATTTTTCTTCTGGGGCATAATACTGCTCCCGGTGGCAAAGGCATCAGATATCTCCACAAACCCGAACTCAGCGGACGACCACAGGATAAGGTCTTCTGAAAGACGACTCATATGAACCATTGATATGCTGGCTGCAGCTAAAACCTCCATGATAAAGTCCCGACTGCTCACGGCGTCGAGGCTGTTGGCAGTAACTTCCGGAAACTCAAGAAGCTTAGCAGTATACTCGACATCAATCGGATGTGTTGTTCCAGCCAAAGCTGCACTGCCAAGCGGCATCACATTGATCCGCTCGAGCGTCCCCTTAAACCGGGCCATGTCCCTCTTAAACATCTCATAATAGGCCATAAGGTGGTGGGCAAAAAGTACTGGCTGAGCTGGCTGAAGGTGCGTATATCCGGGCATGATAACATCCACATTGCTCTCTCCCAGGTCCACGAGGGCCTGGCAAAGGGCTGTCAGCTTCGTCAGCACATGTGTCACCTCATCACGCAGATACATCCGAACATCCAACACCACCTGATCGTTTCGGCTTCTTGCAGTATGAAGTTTTTGCGCAACCTTCCCGATTTCAGCTGCGAGCCGGGCCTCGATATTCATATGGATATCTTCAAATGACTCGTCCAACTCAAACTTGCCACGCTCAATATCCCGCGCAATCTTGTGAAGGCCATCTACGATTTGAGATGCATCTTCCTCTGTAATGATAGACTGTTCGGCCAGCATGCGGCAGTGCGCTATACTACCCTCAATGTCATAAAGGTAGAGCCGCTTGTCAAAAGCAATCGAAGACGTGAAAGACTCCACGGTTCGGTCTGTTTTCTCAGAAAACCTGCCATCCCACGGCTTTTCCGGCATGGGACACCTCGCATATTGATGGTTACGGGTTCTGGGTTCCGCGTTCTGGGTTCTGGGTTTCGGGTTACGAGTTATGGGTTTGAGCTTTGAGCTTTCCGCTTCTCTGTTTGCTCCTTACTCCCTACTGCCTACTCCCTACTCCCTACTGCATACTCCTTACTTCGTCCCTTGTTTCAACAAGGCCTGAATCCGAAGCCTCAAGGCGGTGAGTTGGATAAAGCCTTGGGCATCTCCCTGGCGATAGACCTCGTCTTCTTCAAACGTCGCAAAATCCTTGCTGTAAAGGGACGCTTCCGACTTGCGACCCAAAACACGACAGTTTCCCTTGTAGAGTTCCAACCTTACAGTGCCTGAAACCAT
>JAQYVR010000120.1 GCA_030145395.1 Desulfobacteria bacterium | reverse complement strand
TCTCATTTGGACAGATTCCTCTCAAAAAGACTCATCCGGTGCCGTTGGTAGCGACTTATTGGTGACTCAAGCGCATTGATGCTTCCGACGGCTGCCGGTGGGGTGCTGGAGACTATGGGTTCTCCCATCGCCCTCCTGGTGGTAAAAAACTGAATCGATCGAACCGAGCGAAAAACGGGTGGATACATAGTGCCAGGGGAGCAGATTGTCAAGGTTGTCCATTACAGAAACGCTGTTTGCCGGAAACAGCAAAGAAGCGAACAGTACTGACCGTAGATGGTTATGAGGCGCTGTTGCGAGCGCGCAGGAGACAGCGTCGGAGCTGGCATGAGGACACACAAAAAGTATATGATCGGCAGAGATTTCGAGTAGAAGGGGTGATTCTGCTGCTTGACAGAAAAATCGATTTTTCTTATGCTGCAACAACAAATGTATTTCAAACATGCAACATTCAACAATGATGCACAAAAAAGCACTCCCTGCAGCCGTCCCCTATCTTATTTTTCTTGCTGCATGCCTTTATTACGGCCTGTCCAGTTCATACAGTATGTTTGACTTCCCTCTGGACGATGCCTGGATCCACCGGGTCTATTCTTCATCCTTTGCAAGCGGAAACGGCCTGCAATATAATGACGGCATTCAGGAAACCGGCGCTACCAGTCCCCTGTGGGTAATACTCACTTCCCCCGCTCACTGGCTTGAAAACTGGGGAACAAAAACAGTTGTGACAGCCGTAAAAGGTATCGGAATCCTGCTTGGATGTATCGCCCTGTTCTGCCTGCAAGGGATCCTTGTCCTGCTCACAGGATCACGCTGGGCCGGCATTATTGCGGCGTCACTTTTTGCCGCTGATCCCCGCCTGGTGTTATCCGCCCTTTCCGGCATGGAAACGAACTTGCTTATAGCCCTGTGGGGTGCCGCAGTCTATGCTTTTGCTCATCAACGGTGGCAGACAGCTTCGCTGGTGCTGGGCCTTATGGCTGTCACCCGGCCTGAATCGCTTGTTGTTATTCCATTATTCTTAATAGGAATACAGTGTATCGCACGGTCACTCCCTATTTTCCAACGGCTCATACTAATCGTATTATGCGGTCTCCCCATGCTGCTGTGGTCCATCTTTTGTAAGGTCGTCAGCGACCACTGGCTGCCAGGCACTTTCTATATCAAAGCAGAGCCATTCAGCATGAACGTAGAAAAATTACACCTTCTTTGCGATGCGCTCACAGCGCATGGGTATCTCACATCGCTTAGCTTTATCTGTATCGGATTAGGCTCCGCACTCTTGTGGGCTCTTCGCCAGCAAACCATCACCTCAAAAACGCTGGTCTTTTTAAATGTAGCAGCAGCTATTATCTACGCCCTGGCCGTCGTGGCCTCCCGGGTTTTCAGCCTGGACGGCTATTACTTTATTCGCTGGATTGACCCGGCAGTGCTGCTTCTGAGCGCCACATGCTGCAGTGGCGTGGCCTTCATGCTGTCAGGATCGCTCAGCCTGCCGGGAAGCCCGCGGGTACGGCTCTTTATGAGAACGGCACTTGGCCTAATTGCCGTCAGCCTGGCAGCCCCGGGTTTCATCAAGGACTTTTCGCATACCTGCGAGCGCCTGGCTTCAGATTCTCGTGTAGTTCACATATTAAATGTGCAGTCCGGCAAGTGGTTATATGAAAACACACCGACCAGTGCCGTTGTCGGCGTAATTGAGGCTGGTGCCATTCGGTATTTCGGCAAAAGGCATACGATCGACTTGATTGGATTGAACACCTCAGATATAGCCCACAACAAAATTGGAGTAGCTGATCTTTTCAACCGCATTGACTGGCTGGTCGTCTATCCGGCCTGTTCAAATAAACTGACCCCTATCATTCAGGCTGGATTTGATCCTGTGCAAACCTATCGCGTGGCTCCCGAGGAGTACACAATTTGCAGCAGCTCCTGTCAATCAGCAAAAGGTATTTATAAAAAGAAAAGCGGCATCGTTTTTGAGTCTAAAAAGTAAGAAATGCAGCATGCATATATCCCTCCCGCTGTCGCCCTGACTTGTCCAATTTTGTGTATCGTGATTTAGTCATTAGATTGAGGTTCTCCATATACCTTTTAGGATTGTTATTGGCTCTCGTCCTTACCGGGGCCGGACCTTGCATTCGGGCTCAGTGCCCCCCTGGTTTATCATGAGCAGGTCCCCGGAATTGAGTATCGGGTGCTTTTTGGTATCAAAACGGACCCAGACCTTGTCGTACGTTTTACCGTGCGGGCCTTTGAGGGAAACAAGGCATTCGTTCGACGTATCCAGGTTGTAATTCGTGTACAGATCGAACGAGAGCTCATTTACATCGTCAACATTCAGCGTTATTGTTTTCTGCGGGTTTGGCCGCACGACATTCATGGTGCACTTTGTCACGGTTACGATATAATCTGCTGGATAGGCACCGACATTTTTAATTTCTGCTTTCAGCGTTCCTTTCCGGGAAAATGATTCAAACTCCTCAATTTCGGCCGTCATTATTATGCCATTGGATTCTGTTTGGATGTGTTTCAGCTCCGCTATATCCATCGTAAGCGCAATGAGCGATGGTTCGTCAGAGGCGGGGCTGTATTCCAGCATTCTTTCCATGCCTGCCTTAAACTCCATGGCGTCCTTGAATTTTCTCATGCCGTGGACCAGGTAGGTGGTCTCGTCCTCGGGATTGACAGAGAGCTTCTGCAAATCGCTGTTGTGCTTTTGAAAGAGCTGATTATGGAGACAGTCGCCGATCTCCCGGGTATCGCGGAAAGCTTTTTGTGAACGGAAGGCCTTGTAGCTCGTTCCCACCTTGTTGCACTCGCTGCCGTCAAGGGAGGTCTCCTCCCGGGGCACCAGCAGCAGGTGGTTCTGATAGTCCACAACCATTGAATGACCTTGCGGACCGGCCGGCACATAGAGCATGTAGTTTTCCAGCACGGGCGGCGCTTCAACGCCGGCGAACTCACCCAGCAGCTCTGCTTTGAGGGTTAACGTTCCGGCGTAATTACCATCATATTCGGTGGCGTACCCCCGGTTGGCCGGAGAAAGCGCAAAAGTATGTTCTTCGGACCCCTCGATTATCTTGATTTTAACTTCATAAGATGTCCGCGCAGGCCCGATCTCATAGCCGTGGAAAGTGACATCGCCCGGACGCAGACAGCGGGCCGTCGTGTCGCAGCAAAACCCCTGGGAGCCTTCAATTCGTTCGCCGCCTTCTTCCTGCCATCCGCACGTAGGATCCGTCGCATCGGGTGCGTCCACGCAGTGCGGCCTCTTAACACAAATTGCTTCCTCCCAAGGATAGTAGGGCACCGTGTGGCGATACAGTAACGGGTATTTCATCTGGGGCAGCCTCTTGGTGATCTCAAGCCGAACTTCCTCACTTCCACCGTTTGTAAGCATTTCCAATACGTTCAGCTCCCCGGGCGAAACCCCGAGCACGACACCTTGAACCTCTTCACACGTGATAACATTACCCCTGATTAGGCACTGCGTTATTTCTGCATCGGTGATGCCCCCGCAATAGGCATCTTCTGCAAAGGCTCCCATGCACATGGCAAAAAGCAGTGCCATGACGATGATGCGAATGGTCGGCGCAGCATGCTGGCAGCGCCGGGGTGAGACACGCGAATAGTTCCTGGAAACGTTTTTGTGCATTCTCATGGTTACTACCTCCTTTTCTTGTGTTTATACTGTTTTAAAGCTCTCTCTCATTCTTCTCATATTCAGGGCCTGTGGGGCCTCGACTGAAGAACGGCTCCGGTTGCACAGACGTAATGAGGCATACTGAACTGCCAATCAGTACAATTCCAAAAAGAAGTTATGATGTACTCTCCAATCTTACCAGCTGACCCGCCATCTTGCAAGCCAAAAAAAACGTATGGTGATTTCAACGGCCCTTTTTCGTGCACGAGCCCTTAAAAGGAAACCCCATTAGGATACGGACGCCGGAAATGACCTGCCTGTGGCGGGCCAAAACCTCATCCGCCCTCGACGTCGAACTTGTCGACTCACAGAGCCGACGAAAAGGCGGGCTGTTCAGATTTCCTTGATAGGTGCTCCGACGATGCCGGAGACCAGCTTCAGCGGTGAAGAGACTGATCCGGATAGACCTGGGCCGCTCTTCTCTGCCCTGCACTCCCAGCCTTGGTGGATGAGGAGTCAGGCAGCTTTGGGGCGGTACTCGTGATGAAGTCCACCGAGGACCGAGATCGAGACAACATTGGATGGCGGGACAGGCTCCTCAGGTGGTGTGTAGCCTCGAGGAGTCTGCTGGCCGAGGGCTTGGTGTGGTCTGGCTTCGTTGTACCA
>JAQYVR010000074.1 GCA_030145395.1 Desulfobacteria bacterium | reverse complement strand
GAGATCGCCTTCTTGGGTGTCAGTATCATAAACGACCATATCCTCTTCGAACTCAGTGGCACGGGCCCCAATCTGACCTGTGGTATCAAAAGCCGTGCTTACGCCGTCGAAAAGCACACTGTCATTGCCTCCCACCTGGTTTACATAAATGAGCGGGACACCATATTTCTTGGCAATGTCACCGAGCATAGCCCACCTGAGTTCTCGTTTGCCTGCATAGTAAGGAGACGCGGATATATTTATGATGAGATCAGCCCCCTCCTTCACCATGAGGGCCACCGGGTCAAGAGGATACAGTCGCTTTGAGAAGAGATCCTTGTCGTTCCAAATATCCTCACAGATGGTTAGACCTATCTTCCTACCTTTGTACAAAAAAGGCGAACATTCCGTGCCCGGTTCGAAGTACCTTCTTTCATCAAATACGTCATATGCGGGCAGTAATCTTTTGTTGACTTGATGAAGGATCTCTCCTTCATCAAAAAGCACAGCTGAGTTGTAAAGCAGGTTACCTTCTTCATCCTGGTTTTTATCCACAAACCCGCAAATAACGCCAATCCCTTTAACCGATTCAACGAGCCTGTGGAGATGGCCCAGGTTCGCAGCCACAAAGTCTTGTCTCTCCAAGAGATCCCGCGGCGGATATCCAGAGATGACCAGTTCTGAGAAGATGACGAGATCACACGAAAGGCCTTTTGCCTTCTCCACGAACCTCAGCATCTTTTCGGTGTTTTGTTCGAAATCCCCGATGGTGGGATTAATTTGGGCCAAAGCAATTTTCATCGCGTAATTACAATGCCAAAACTAATTTTAGCCGTAGACCCGCGCAGACATCGGTGGCTAACTCGTTCTTTTGATGCCCTCTTACATAATAGGGAGATATTTTTCTATCTCAAAACGGCTCACGTGGGTACGATAGGAATCCCATTCGAGCTTCTTGTTTTCTATGAATTTGTTGAATATGTGGTCACCCAGGGTCTCACGCACCAGCTCGCTCTTTTCTACCTCCTTGATCGCTTCAAAAAGGTTGCCCGGGAGTGATTCAATGCCAGCCTTCAATCGTGCTGCCTTGTCCATTTCATATATGTCCTCCTCCACGGGGTCGGGAAGCGGATAGTTCTCTTCAATCCCCCTTAAACCGGCTGCCAGCATCACAGCAAAGGCCAGATAAGGATTGCAGGCTGGATCGGGTGAACGGAACTCGATGCGCGTAGCCTCCTCCTTGCCTGGCTTGTACATGGGTACCCGGACCATAGCCGAGCGGTTGCGGCGAGCCCAGGAGACATACACCGGGGCCTCATAACCGGGAACAAGGCGCTTGTAGGAGTTCACCCACTGGTTGGTGATCGCTGCCATCTCGCGGGCATGGCGCATAATACCTGCAATATAAGACTTGCCCGCAGATGAGAGATGGTACTCATCGCCGGCATCGAAGAATGCGTTCTTGTCACCCTTGAAAAGCGACTGGTGCGTGTGCATCCCACTGCCGTTTTCCCCAAAGAGGGGCTTGGGCATAAAGCTGGCATAGAATCCGTTCTTCCTGGCGATCTCTTTAACAACGATCCTGAGGGTCATGGTCTTATCGGCCATCTTCAAACCTTCGTCATAACGCATGTCAATCTCATGCTGACTCGGAGCAACCTCATGGTGACTGTATTCTATCTGGACCCCCATATCCTGGAGCGCGAAGATCGTCTCTCTTCTCAGGTCGCTCCCCAGGTCCAAGGGTCGGGCGTCGAAGTATCCGCCCTTATCAATGATCTTGGGTTCTTCATTATTCGCGAAGTAGAAATATTCAAGTTCCGGCCCTAGGTTCAACGTAAATCCCTGATCCGCCGCTTTCTCCAAAACCCGTTTGAAAACGTAGCGCGGGTCAGCCTCATAAGGAGTCCCGTCAGGCTGCAAGATATCACAAAACATCCTGGCCACCGGTCTATCCTCCGGCTCCCATGGCAGAAACCGAAAGGTGGTCGGATCAGGCTTCGCAATCATGTCGCTCTCTTCAATCCGAGCAAAGCCTGCTATGGAAGAACCGTCAAAACCCATGCCTTCTGTCAGACCTTCATCCAGCTCGGACGGCGTGACGGAGAAGCTCTTCAGTATGCCCAAGACATCCGTGAACCAAAACTGGATGAAACTGACGTTTTTCTCCTTAACCAACTTCATGACGTCTTCAACGGTCTCGCAATTCATTTCTCCCCTCCTTAACTAACGTTTCCGGATTACTCTAACCCGTAACAACTACAGAAGACATCTTCCCTTAAGCCTTATGCCTTTCTTCTATCTATATTCGCGAAAGTCCACGCCATGCCTTTTGGCTTTATAGGCAAACTTCCGCTCGGTTGTCTCAAGTACGGCAGTATGTGAGCATTTTGAGCCGATCCGCAACGCCGCCACGGGGACTCAGACGCATTTTTGAGATGAGTTATAGATTAGTCAGCTGGAACTCCACTTCCATCCTCTAAACCAGATACAATACCCTCGGCAATCTTCTCTGCAGACATCCCGAAAAGCTCTTCAATATCAAGAAGGTCCAGATATTCATCCTTCCAGGCGACGCTCGTCTCCTCAACGATGTTTCGGATGTGATGGTATTTTCCACCCAGGGCACTGACTTTCTTTTCCAGCTCTACCTCTTTTTTGAATCCAACATTTAACAGCATAAGGTGGTCAATTTTGGTACCGGTTGACAGAACCGGTATGGCCAGGATGCTTCTGCTGTCCCTTCTTCCTCTGCCGATAAAGACATTTCCGTTCTTTACGATGATCCGCTTGGTACCTTGCAGCCTGCTGTCCGTCTCAACGCGGGAAACAAGTTTTGCAGCACTCCCCTCTTTCCTTACGAGATGGATTGTTGAATCATCGACCGGTTCTCCCAAAAAGTTTAGACCCCCCACCCTGTATAGAGTGGTCCCCATTATCTCGGCGACAACCTCCTGCAAACGCTTTAGGACTACAACATTCATGTTTGTAAGTTGGTTCTTGCCAAAGCCTTGCCGTTCTGCGGCCTCAAAAAGAAGACCTTCTACCTTTTCCACGATCCTGCTCGTACCGACTGTCACTGTCTTGGCCTGGTGTTTGATGGCATCGATCGGCCTAGCCATCGTATTGATGACGTTTCCCATGCACTCGAAGAAGGCGCTTAGCATGTTGGGTGCCGTTCCCTTTATGCCAAAATCGAATTCAAAGTCCGACATTGGGAGCCTTCCCGA
Source organism: Desulfobacteria bacterium (assembly GCA_030145395.1). Classification (GTDB taxonomy): domain Bacteria; phylum Desulfobacterota; class Desulfobacteria; order Desulfobacterales. Next base: position 9,101 of record JAQYVR010000074.1, on the reverse strand, counting down.
CAGGTACTTCAGCAGAAGTGTAATATCTGAGGCCATGTCGAGTGCCATAGCACTGGCATACCGGCCTTGCCGGATTCTCTCCTTGAAGACTGCGTAGAACCGCGCAACCTTTTCTCGAAATGCCTCATCGAGTACGATCTCGTACACGTCCATATCCCGGTCGATGGACGCGGCAACGTGTTCGTTAATCTGCTCGCGAAAATCGAATAGAAAACGAGACTCTTCGTTAATGGCGAGGGCTGCATAATATCCCCAAATATGGCCTGCCATGGTATTTATTATAGGCGCAAACCGCTCCTTTACTTCAGGCACCCAAATCACTGCATCGGCGTAAGGATCAAACCGGCTTTCACCTTCCGTCGCCACCACAATAGGCACCGCCTGATGGGCCTTGAATATAGCGGTATCTTTAACAATGTCGCTCAGCACCTCTTCTCGGTTACCCGCCGCACACACGAAGATGAGAGGTTCTGAAGAAAGATCGATGTGTTTTTTGTCTTCAACCACATCGGAGGAGATCGTTTTATAGCAGAGTTCGCTCAGTTTTATCCTGATCTCATCAGCAGACACCTTGTTCGGACCGCTTCCAACAATGGCCCAATACTTCTTCATGACGGCAAATCTCTCAGCCGAACTCCCTATCTCCTCATGTTTTGCCAGTAATGCTTCCATGACTGCGGGAAGCCTGAGAAGATATTCGATCTCAGCCAGAACAAAATCATCTGTTCTGCTCCCCGTTAGCTGAGATAGCCTGAGGCCGAGGATGCTTCCTGCTGCAATCTGGGAATAGAAGGCCTTGGTCGAGGCAACAGACATTTCAATATCTCGGCCGGTACTCGTATAGAGTACGCCGTCCACCTTGAAGGTTATGTCAGAGTCTCGCCTGTTGACAATGGCCAAAGTGTGCGCCCCTCGCTCTCTTGCCATGTCGATTGCACGGTTTGTGTCGGTGGTCGTTCCGGACTGGGTAATGGCAACAACCAGGGTGTCTTCCAAGGAGTCATCGACCTTGAACCCGCTGAATTCAGAAGCCTTGAAGGAAGCCACCCGCATATCTGTTCCCTTCAGGTAGTAACTCAACAATTCAGCACATCCTGACGCCGCAACCCCTGCCGTGCCCTGCCCGATAAAAAAGATTTTACGGAGGCTCTTTCCCTTGATGGCTTTTTGAAGGCGAGGAGAGATGACCGAATCGTCCAGCAGGACTTTCGGATATCTCTTGCCATCCCTTTCCAGTATGGCAACTCGGTTCTGGACAGTCTGCCCAACGGAGCCAGGGGCTTCTGAAATCTCTTTCAGAAAGTAGTGAGGATAATTCTGGCGGTCGATGTCTCTAGAAGCAAGCTCTGTCTCTTTGATATCCTTTTCGGAAAGTTTAATAGGCGTCCCATCATAATACATGGCCCTGACGCCCGCTATGCCCCCGCTGCTGTCCTGGTCCAAGACGAATATTTGACCCTGTGGCTGACCGGACTCGCCTTGAGTAGCATTGTCACCATTCAGCTTAATATAACGGGAGGTCTCCTCAACAAACCCATAGATCTCAGAGGCCGGGACGTAGTGGTCTTGGGCCAGTCCTACAAACATGGCCTGCCCGCTCCCCTTTTGTGCAAGAAAGATTTTGCCGGGTGCAAGATCGCTATGCATGGAAATGGCGTGGGAGCCCTGAAAGTCATTCACCGCCATACGGAAGGATTCTTCAAGCGTTTGGTTTGTCTTTAGATATTTTTCAACCTGAAGAGGAATGATTTTTGTATCAGTGGTAATCACGCTGGCAATCGATTTGCCGGTTTCTCTTTCATAATCACTTCTTAAACTCTGGTAATTGTCAATATCCCCATTAAGACATACATGAATACCCCCTGCTGCAGAATCCAAGCCAGCCGCGCCAACGTGATCTTTGTCATGCGCACCGGCCGGTTCCACACCAAGATTATCAACAGGATGGCAGTTGGCCTCACTAATCTCACCAACCGATGCCCAGCGGGTGTGAGCTATTGTCGACTGATGTAGATGGGGGAATCTGATCAGACACTGAAATACTTCATCCTCACGAACCTGCCTCCTCAGGTACTGAACATTATCCCCAAGGCTCCCGATCTCAGCAGCTATTTTATAAGTGAATACCAGCGAGACCGTGGAACCAAGCTTGTTGATCCTGACGTGGCGATTTGCCAGTACATGGTTGGCTTGTCTATCTTGAAGTTCATCAAGGAGGGAGGCCCCCTGCATTCTTTCCTGAAACTGTAAAAACACGGTTTTATCAAGCATGAAAAAGAGTGAAATCCCAGCGGAGTCCCTCCCTCTAACTTCGAGGCGATCGAGGTTATTGAAGACCAGGTTGACCCCCTTTAGCAGTTTTACTGCAACTGGGGTGTCATCGTGTTTTTCAAAGTTCCCGAGAGCCCTTATCTTCTCAATATTCTCCAGGACCTCATGAGTTAAAGACCACAATACGTCCTTTAGCTGAACGATCCGATAACTAATGAGTTCGTACGCCTCGGGCGCCAGACGCCCTGTCTTTTGAATGCGGGCTTTATCTTCGGTCTCGATCAAGCCCTGAAGAGTACCGCAAAGAGCCGAGAGCTGATCCTGCTCCTTATTGTTTGAAAAGACTTTGTGGAAGCTATCTTCAGTTTTGAGGATTCCGCAGAGGCGCTTTATCTCTCCTAAAACCCCTTCTCCGCCAAGGTATTGCTCTTCCAGTCCAGCCCCTTTTTCCTCAATCGCATTCCAAGTGTGTTCAGCAAGGCCTTCCACCATGCGGGTAAGCTCCTGAACCGGCAAGTCGACTTTCTTGGTAGATCGCCTCTTGAAGGATAGCATCCCTGTTATCCCACAGTTAATGACTGCGGGGTCATAAGGGAACAGAACTAAAGAGCCTTCCGGAATTGTTGCCAAACTCCTTCCGCAGTAAAGGCCGGTGAAACCCTTTTTCTCTATAAACGTCCTGATTCTCTTAAGGATCATAATCCAATTCTGATGAAGGTCGGATAACCCCGATAACTAACGGAAACAGCCTGAAATCTATGGATGTTGTTCTTTAAGAACAGCCTCAAGTTTATGTACGTCTTCAGGTCTGTCAACTTCCTTGGAGTCGTAGCCTGTCTCCACAACTTTAATCTTATAGCCGTATTCCAGGGCTCGAAGCTGTTCAAGCTTTTCAATCTCTTCCAGCCTGCTCTCTGGTAGGGAAGCAAAGCGCTCCAAGAAATGTTTTCGAAAGGCGTATATCCCGAGATGTTTGAAAATGTCGAACGAAGTTGCATCATCACGGCCAAAAGGGACGGGAGAGCGTGAGAAGTAGAGTGCAAAGTGGTTTTCATCAAACACACATTTCACATGGTTTGTGTCTTCGATCTCAGCCTGATCGGTTATTTTGTAAATCAGGGTAGCCATAACAAGATCAGGATCCCCCATGAGCGGCGAGATCACCTCAGAAATACACCTCGGATCAAAAGCCGGCTGATCGCCCTGGATATTGATCACAATATCTTCGTCCTGTAGGCCAAGGGCCTGGGCGGCCTCTGCCGCACGATCCGAACCGGATCGGTGCACTGGAGCAGTCATCAGGACCTGGCCACCAAAGCCCTTCACGCATTCGTAGATCCTTTCGTCATCTGTGGCAACCACCACATCTGTCATAACTTCGGCCTGCTGGGCCTTTTCACATACCCACTGGATCATGGGTTTGCCGAGGATCAGCGTGAGTGGCTTACCCTCAAACCTTGTGGAAGCATATCTACACGGAATAATAGCTGCTATTTTCATGATAAAATCGCTTTGTAATGCTGAGTGGTTTTATTGTTTCTCGAACAAGCCTTAGCCAAAGAATATTGGTTTCCATCCTTCTACTACTCAGAGCGCAATGTCGGCCGCTTTTCGAATGGCTCCAATAATCGTCTCAAGACGATCATCCGCCATCTTCACAGGAATCGGATACACAAGGAGCTTTTCAAAGACAGCTTCCGATTTTGGGAGACCGTCCGGCACATAGCTCAAATCTTCTCCTTGGTTCCTCTTGAACGGCCATCCGATTCGGCACAGGGTCATACCCTGCAGGGGATGCTCCCATTTAGGATAAAAGTGCCACGTGTTGTCTTTAAAGTAAATAGCGGCTGTTGATGCCTCCCTTTGCCTTCTTCTCTCGCATGGTAAAAACCGCTGTAAAGGTGACCTCGCTCCCTGTACCCGCAGTTGTGGGCACCATGATGCTTGGCAAACCAGGCATCGGGACGGTTTCAAGGCCAATGTAGTCCTCTGCCTTTCCGTCGTTCTTTGCTAGCATGGCGACCGCCTTGGCAACGCCCACCTCCTCAAGGGCCTGGTCAAGACCTTTTTCCCCCCTAACGCGTGGATCTCGTCCGCAACTTTGTTGATGACTCCCTCTCCAAACACGATCTTCTTTGCACCTTGAAATGTGAATTCAGGCATCGTCTTTAATCCCTCATTATTATGCGAAGTTACTCAATGAAAAATGACAAGAGAAAGGGGGTTACTCAAGGCATAGCTTGGAGAACCCCTCTTCTGACTGGATAGGGTATTTACCATCAAAACAGGCCAAACAAAAGCCATTTTGTTCAAGTTTTGTGGCTTCAAGCATACCGGAAAGGCTCAAATAGCACAGGCTGTCCAAACCAATAAATTCTTCAACCTCTTCCACCGTGTACTGGCAGGCAATCAATTCCCCCCTGGTTGAAAAATCAATACCATAGCAACAGGGGCAGCAATGGGGAGGGCACAAGGGCAAAATTGTATCACCTTGCGCCATAAGCCTTATGCCTTGGGCCTTTTTCCCTTAATCCATCAACGCCTTTCCAAAAGCAGTATTCCACTGAATGTCTCGTCCTCAAATCGTTGCACAATCATTCCCACTCAATGGTACTGGGCGGCTTGGAACTGATGTCATAGACTACACGGTTGACGCCTTTGACCTCATTGATGACCCGGTTCGAAATCCTGCCCAGCAATTCATGGGGAAGTCTGGCCCAGTCAGCCGTCATGGCGTCGATGCTGGTCACCGCACGTATGGCAACGATGTGCTCATAAGTCCGCTGGTCTCCCATGATCCCGACGCTCTTCAGGGGAAGAAGAACCGCAAAGGACTGCCAAAGCTTCTTGTAAAGCCCGCCCGCCCTGATCTCCTCAAGAAGGATGGCATCTACCTTCCGCAGAATGGAGAGCCTTGCCCTGGTGATGTCACTAATGATTCGGATGGCCAGACCCGGACCTGGAAAGGGCTGCCTCCAGATGAGGTCATCCGGAAGCCCTAACTCTTTTCCAAGAACACGCACCTCGTCTTTGAAAAGATGCTTGAGAGGTTCAATGAGTTGGAGCCTCATCTTCTTTGGGAGGCCACCGACATTGTGGTGAGATTTGATCACGGCGCTCGGGCCCCCAAAGGCCGATCTGGACTCGATCACGTCAGGATAAAGGGTCCCCTGGGCGAGAAACTTCACCCCCCGAAGCTTGTGGGCCTCTTTTTCAAACGCCTGGATGAATGTGCGGCCGATGATTTTCCGCTTCTTCTCAGGGTCCACAACCCCCTTCAATCTGCCAAGAAACTGTTGCCTGGCACTGATAAACCTAAGATTCACGTTGAAGTGTTTCTTGAACAGGCCCTTGACCTGCTCTGCCTCACCCTGTCTCAACAGGCCATTGTCCACAAAGATGCATGTCAACCTATTGCCCACAGCGCGATGGATAAGCAGGGCTGCCACTGAAGAATCGACGCCCCCGCTTAACCCTAGGATAACCTTCTTGTCTCTAATAACCGACCTCATCTCCTGGACAGACTCTCTGATAAAGGACTTCATCGTCCAGGTCTTCCTGCACCCGCAGATTGTGAACAGGAAGTTCCTGAACATGTTTTTTCCCTTTGGCGTATGGACGACTTCCGGGTGAAACTGAAGTCCGTAAAACCTCTTTCTGGAGTTATGCGTTGCCGCAACCCGGGTGTTGGCTGTGGATGCTGTAATCCTGAAACCTTTGGGCACACGTCGAATGGTGTCCCCGTGGCTCATCCAGCATCTGGTCTGATCATCGATGCCCTCGAAGATGCCGGCCGCATCTTTTATGTTGAGTTCGGCAAACCCGTATTCTCTCTTCTCGGCCTTGCTTACCTCGCCCCCCAAAGAATCCACCATGTACTGCATACCGTAACAGATACCCAGAACCGGAATACCCAGGTCAAAGATGCCCGGGTCTACCCTGGGACTCCCCTTTTCATAGATGCTTGCGGGACCTCCGGACAGTATGATCCCTTCGGGTGATATGCCTTTGATCTGGGCCAGGGTGATCCCAGGGGCTTCTATCTGGCAATAGACATGCGCTTCACGCACCCGTCTGGCAATGAGTTGATTGTACTGTGAACCAAAATCAATGATCAGGATCACGTCTTTGGATCCCCTTTCTTTTCCATGAAGCTGACAGACTCGTCAAAAAGCGTCACCACCACATACGCACCTTGACTCCGCGGGCATCAAGCTCGTCTTTGATTTGCTTGATCGTATACGTCCCGTAGTGAACGATGGAGGCCACAAGTGCAGCATCGGCCTTGCCCTCCGTCAAGACATCATAGATATGATCGATATCCCCAGCACCCCCCGAAGCGATGACCGGGATGTTCACGTTTTCAGATATGAGCGGCGTCAACGTCATTTCATAGCCCTGCTGAGTGCCATCCGCGTCAATAGAATTGAGGCATATCTCCCCTGCCCCCAGGTCTTCCGCCTCCTTGGCCCAGGCAATGGCATCAATACCCATATATGTCCTGCCACCATGAATGACCATCTCATACCCTGACGGTATTTTCTCAGATACTTCCACCTTTTTCACATCCATGCCAAGTACGATGCACTGGCTACCAAAGGCTTTTGCCCCCTCGGCGATGATCTTCGGATCCTCGATGGCCGCCGTGTTCACACTCACCTTTTCCGCTCCGGCAAGAAGTACCTGACGCATATCCTCGATGGTCCTGATCCCTCCGCCCACAGAAAAGGGTATAAAAATCTCTTCGGCCACGCGGCGAACTACATCGATCATAATGTCTCGCCGGTCACTTGAAGCCGTGATGTCGTAGAAAACGATCTCGTCCGCCCCCTCCTCATAGTAGAACCTGGCCATCTCCACGGGGTCACCAATGTCCACATTCTCTTTGAATTTTATGCCCTTGGTTGTCTTTCCGTCTCTCACATCAAGACACGGAATAATCCTTTTACTCAACATAGCGACCATCCCAGGTGCAAAAATTCTCCAGGATCCTGAGGCCCGCAGGGCCACTTTTTTCAGGATGGAACTGCATGGCAATCAGGTTTTCGTAACCGATCACGGAGGGGAACTCTATTCCGTAGTCCGTGGTCCCAATCACGTGGTTGTCTGAGGCAGGCAGTGGATAGTAGGCATGAACAAAATAGAACTCGTCAGCCGCTGCAATCCCTTTAAAGACTGGATGCTCTTCACGTAGGTATACTCCGTTCCACCCCATGTGCGGTATTTTGAGGCGTTCATTCTCCTCAGACACAAGAGGCTGCGGGAATAGCTTGACAGCACCTTGGATGAGTCCTAAACATTGGGCACTGTTCTCTTCGCTGCTCTCAAGTATGATCTGCGCCCCCAGGCAAATCCCCAGAATCGGTTTCTGCGCCTTGAACTCCTTTGTCAATACATTGTCCAGACCAAGGTGCTTCAGATCAGCCATGGCCTTTCCAGCCGCTCCCACCCCGGGAAAGATGATCCTCTCGCTTTCTGAGATCTCTTCCCGGCTGTGTGTGACGCGGCAAGCAAAACCTAACTTCCTAACGGCCAGCTCGACACTCCTGAGGTTCCCAGCCTTGTAATCAATAATCGCAATCATAGGGTTGTTCTTGTACCATGGAGAAAAAATCTTGCAATGAAAATATTAGGGCCAGATCATCTGGCGGAAAGGAATAACCCTAACGTTGCAAAAGCCGAGGGTGCTGTAGATCCAAGGCGTCCAAGGGTGAGGCTGTAGTAAGCTACGCCAAACCCTTGGCAACCCGCCAGAGGCGGGCAAGCGCAGGTCGTCAGATCCCGCCCACCGGGGAGATGCATTATTATCCCGCTAAAGGCGGGAAGGGTTTGAACCTATGTGGGACAAAAAAATGGGAGGTAACGCGTGGAAGGCCTGAACTGATCTCCTTTCAGCCGGGAGGAATCCCCAGCTTTCCCTTCACTCCTTCTTCATGTCATTCCCCCTCCTAATCCAGATCCAGCGGGAACCTATCGCACAGATCCCGGACTGATTCTCTGACCTGTTGAAGAATGTCCCTATCCTTGGGGTTATTCAGGACCTCAACAACCATAGCTGAAATGGCAGCCATCTCCGGCTCTTTCATGCCGCGCGCCGTCACGGTGGGTGTCCCGATGCGGATACCGCTGGTCACAAAAGGATTCCGCCCATCAAACGGTATGGTGTTTTTGTTGACCGTAATGCCCGCCTCCTCCAATGCGTTTTCAGCATCCCTGCCTGTAATCTCCAGGTCTGTGAGATCGACCAGCATAAGATGATTGTCAGTCCCTCCAGAGATAAGCTTGATACCGGCAGCCACAAGACCTTCGGCCAAGGCCTTGGCGTTGGCTACAGTTTGGCGCTGCTTTTCCTTGAAGTCTTCTGACATGGCCAGCTTGAAAGCGACTGCCTTTGCAGCTATTACGTGCATTAAGGGGCCCCCCTGTAATCCTGGAAATATCTCGGCGTTAAGTTTCTTGCCATATTCCTTTCGCGCCAGTATGAAGCCTCCGCGAGGCCCCCTCAGTGTCTTATGGGTCGTCGAGGTAACGACATCCGCATGGGGTATGGGAGAAGGATGTACCCCCGCTGCAATCAAGCCTGAGATGTGTGCCATGTCCACCATGAGATAGGCATCAACCGAACGACTGATGCTCCCAAAGGCCTCAAAATCAATGATCCTTGAATACGCGCTCGCCCCGGCTACTATCATCTTCGGACGGCATCTTTCAGCAATACTCCGGACTTCATCATAATCGATGGTTCCCGTTTTTTCGCCAACACCATAGGAGACAGGATTGAAAAACCGTCCCGAGAAACTTACGGGACTTCCGTGGGAAAGGTGACCTCC